>JALVUY010000196.1 GCA_027023665.1 Methanocaldococcaceae archaeon | reverse complement strand
AACCTGCCGCTGCCTTCTTTAGCCATGGTTTCTTCTTCAGTTTGTAGCCAACCTATGAGGAATTGAAACCTCCGCCCAGGACTTAATCGCACGCTCCTTGTCCCGCGTTTGTAGCCAACCTATGAGGAATTGAAACTTGATAGGATTCACATCATAGACGCCTGCAAAGGTGAGTTTGTAGCCAACCTATGAGGAATTGAAACTCGCATCTGCGTCAGGCGATGTCGGTGGCACGCCTGTTTGTAGCCAACCTATGAGGAATTGAAACTGACCAGATGCACATCGGATTCTCGCCAGATAGTGAGTTTGTAGCCAACCTATGAGGAATTGAAACTGTCTTCTCGTACAGGTCTTTCCATTTCTCCTGTTCCGGTTTGTAGCCAACCTATGAGGAATTGAAACTGAACGGAGAAGACCTCACAGACGACATCTGGGAAGCAGTTTGTAGCCAACCTATGAGGAATTGAAACTGCTAATGGTCAAGAGAAGTTCGTAAAATATCCGTGTTTGTAGCCAACCTATGAGGAATTGAAACTCTGCTTCTTCAATTTCTTCTTCCTCTGGTTCTTCTTCGGGTTTGTAGCCAACCTATGAGGAATTGAAACACTACGATTCTTACCCCTTTTGGGGGTTCTTTTTCCCGGTTTGTAGCCAACCTATGAGGAATTGAAACTGGATCTGATAGCACTGCTATGCCTGCTGCACCTCAAGTTTGTAGCCAACCTATGAGGAATTGAAACTGCAGAATACAAAGAATATTATCACACATATAAGCGTAGTTTGTAGCCAACCTATGAGGAATTGAAACGTCTTTTCGGAAAAACTCCTGGGATGCCGACACTAAAAGTTTGTAGCCAACCTATGAGGAATTGAAACTTCCTGCTCGCCGTACATATCTTGTTTCTTTATTGCTGTGTTTGTAGCCAACCTATGAGGAATTGAAACTGAGGCTCGCGAAAAAAGCCTCGGAAAGGAAAATAAAGTTTGTAGCCAACCTATGAGGAATTGAAACTCCAACAGTTTCAAAGAATGCCATAGTATAAGTCATGTTTGTAGCCAACCTATGAGGAATTGAAACATTTGCTTCAATCTTTCACCACATTTAGCCAAAAACGTTTGTAGCCAACCTATGAGGAATTGAAACCAGGGATTTCGCCTCTTTTAACTAATCCATAAATTGTTAGTTTGTAGCCAACCTATGAGGAATTGAAACCTCGCTAATAATTCACCACACATTAGCATTTGCATTGTTTGTAGCCAACCTATGAGGAATTGAAACATAATCCAAATGTAACTCATCTGTGAACCTCATATGTTTGTAGCCAACCTATGAGGAATTGAAACTCACCCCCTTTCATTTCTTTTTTAACGGGACGAGGAGTTTGTAGCCAACCTATGAGGAATTGAAACATCAAATTTATTTATGTGCGCCCACGCTACAAATATAGGTTTGTAGCCAACCTATGAGGAATTGAAACTCTATGTAATAAAGAATAAAGATAGATAAATATTGAGTTTGTAGCCAACCTATGAGGAATTGAAACACTTGTCTGGGTATAAAG
>JALVUY010000195.1 GCA_027023665.1 Methanocaldococcaceae archaeon | reverse complement strand
GGAGAATATTGAGGATATTGGAGATGATATAGATGTTTTATATGTAACAAGAATTCAAAAAGAGAGATTTCCTGATCCTAATGAATATGAAAAGGTTAAAGGTAGTTATAAAATTACTAAAGAATTTGTTGAAGGTAAAAAATTTATAATTATGCATCCATTACCAAGAGTTGATGAAATTGATTATGAAGTAGATAATCTACCACAGGCAAAGTATTTTAAACAGAGTTTTTATGGAATTCCAGTAAGAATGGCTATTTTGAAGAAATTACTTGAGTATAAAAACTAAAATAAAACAAATCTCTTCAAATCAATTGCATTGTAAGGACACATCTCATGACAACAATAGCAGTTTATGCATCTTTTCCTATCTATTTTCAAATTAACTATTGCATTAACTGGACAAACCTTTTCACAAATTCCACACTTTAGGCAGTATCTTTTATTTATCTTTGGTTTTGGAGTCATAAGATTAGTCATAAGATTAAAAATTATTTTAATTATTTGAGGGGGCAATATAGAATTTAAAAAAACTGTGTCTGGTTTTTTAAATTTGATAGGTTTTATTTCATTGAGAGATTTTTTCTTATTTTTATCTGCATCTATTACTTCGAAATTAACTTTAAGCAATCTATTTGTTAAAATCTCGTCCATTTTATAACCAATATAATAGGAAGCAAATAAATCAACAACAACAGGATTTGTAGAGCTTATAACTATCTTTGAATGCTTAGGCTTTCCGTTACTTGGACCGTTTCCTTCCATACCCCAAATTCCGTCCATTATAGTTATAATTTCCCTATCCTTAGTTATAAATTTATAAAGTTCTACTAACAACCTTGCAAAATCTTCTTCCTTTGGAAAATGTCCATGAAGTTTTGGCTTTAAACCTCCAGGAATACAGCCGTATAAATTTTTAACAGCTCCAGTAAATTTCATTAAAACGTGAGTTTTTAATTTTGGGAGATTTATTATTAAATCACTCTCAATAACGGTTTTTGGAATAGGGATTTCTTTATCAAGAATTTTTATTTTTACGTGCTCATCTTTCTCAAATGGAATATATTCTATACCATATTTTATACAAACATCTTCAATTCCAGAAACTTCAAAAGATTTTCTTGTAGAGTATCCAGATGATTCTCCAACAATAATTTCTCCATTAAAATTATTTTGCAAATATTTTATAATCCACTCTAAGAATTTTGGATGAGTTGTAACACATCTTTCAGGAGGATAAGGTCCAAGAATATTGGGCTTTATTAATATTTTATCAAATTCATTAAGGTTATAAGATTTAAATGTTAAATTTAGGATGTTATTATCTAATGAATCATAATCATCCCTTATTACATAATAAACTTTTTCCATTTTATCCCTCATTAAAATTATCTAATCTAATTATTATTTAGGTGGTCCTATGTTTTATGTTGATGCTCACTGTCATATAGAGGACAAAAATTTTAATAAAAACAGAGATGAAGTAATTGAAAGAGCTAAAAAAGAGAAGGTCATAATAGTAACAAGTGGAGCAAGCTTAGGAGGATGTTTAAGAGCTTTAGAATTTAAGAAAAAATATAATATTTATTTGACTTTAGGTTATCATCCTTCAAGGGTTAAGGCAGATAACAAAACAATAGATAAAGTTTATAATTTAATTAGAAATAATGAGAATGAGATTTTAGCTGTTGGAGAGATTGGGATGGATATTAAAGATGAAAACTATGAAAGGCAAGAAGAAATATTTAAAAAATTTTTATCATTAGCCATTGAGTTGGATAAACCAATTGTAGTTCATGCAAGAGGTTTTGAGAGAAAGATATTTGATATAGCTAAAGATAAAGTTGATATTATGTTTCACTGCTACAGTGGAGATTTAGAAACTGCAAAAGAGATAAGCAAAGAAGAAAATTTAATTTCAATATCTACTCTATTATGTTTTTCAGAGCATCATAAAAAACTTGTAGAAAAGTTAGATATAGATTACTTAATAACTGAAACTGATAGTCCTTACTTATCTCCAATTAAAGGAGCTAAAAATGAACCAAAGAATGTTAAATTGGTTGTTGAAGAGATAGGTAAAATTAAAGAGATGGATGTTGAAGAAGTAAAAAAAGTTATTTATAAAAATGCATGTAAGTTTTTTAAGAGGAGATTATAATGTTTTACTTAAAACCTATTGGAATTGTAGAGCAGAATGAAAATTATACTATTTTAGAGATATTTGATGAATATACGGATGGATTAGATGGTTTAAAAGAAGGAGATTATATTATTATTCTCCTCTGGTTTCACAAAAATGATGACGAGGAAAAAAGAAAAATTTTAAAGGTTCATCCAAAAGGAGATATAAAAAATCCATTAAAGGGTGTGTTTGCTACCCGCTCTCCGTATAGACCTAATCCTATTGGAAAATACACAGTAAAAATCCACAAAATTAATAAAAATAAAATTATTATTGATAAAATTGATGCTTATGACAACACACCAATTATTGACATAAAAATATTTTCAGAAGAGTTGGATTGTCCAAAATAATTATTTTTTATCTCCATAATATATCTTTAATGCTTCCTCTACGCTTTTACCTTCAATAGTTATTGCATATATTGCGTTACACATCCTTACTGCCTGATCTAATGGTTTTTGATGTATATTCCTTCCAGTAGCATTTCCTCTTGCTCCACTAATATTTATTTGCTCCCAAATTCTTTTTAAAAATATTTCTGGATCTACACTCTTTCCTCCTGCACATAAAACTCCTGTTCTTCCAGCGGCTAATACTGCCTCTTTAAATCTTTCAGCGGCATTGTCGCAGTTGGGATAATTAACTTTTACGAAATCTGCTCCTAAGCAACATGCAATTCCAGCAGCTCCAGCAATTAAATGAGGGTCTTTTTCATTTTCAACATTCTTACCCCTTGGATAACTCCAAATTATTGCAATTAATCCATGCCTATGAGCTTCTAATATAACTTTAGATGCCTCCTCAAACATTATATGCTCATATTCACTTCCTGGGTAGATAGTGTAGCCAACTCCCAAAATATTTAATCCAGAGTTTTCTTTAAAATTGACAACATCTCTAACAGTTACTAATGCCTTACTTATAGGATCTCTACTTTTAACAAGATGCGTTTTAGAATTAATCTTTACAATGTATGGAACTTTTTTATAGTCCATTCCGTATCTTGCAATTAATCCAAGTTGAGTGGCAAATGCACAAATTTTTCCTTTACTCGCTATATTAAATAGATGCTCTGGAGATGCATCTTCCTTAGCAATCCCCTCCCCAAAGAAATCATCATTCATATGCTCAATTTTTTGATCTCCTGCAAATATCATAACATTTCCTGTCTTTTTAGTTAATTCTAAATAATTACTAATATATTCTTTTTTAACACTTTCTGGAACAGTTAATGGAACCTTTATATCTTTCTTTCTAAGTTTCTTTACCATAAAAACCCCCTAATTTAATTGAAATATTACGCTGAAATGTATATATAACAACCAATATAATATATTATAATTAATGATATTAATAAGTATCTATGTGGGAGAGGATGAAAGTAATGGAGATATTTAACATTTTAAAGGAGAAAATAAAAGAAAAAGATGTTATAACTCCAAAGGAAATGGCTATTATTGATGACAACGCAGAGTATTTAGGAGTTCAAAAGATACTGTTAATGGAAAATGCTGGAAAGGTAGTATATGATAAAATTAAAGATATTGAGGCAGAGGAATACATTTTTTTATGTGGAACTGGAAATAACGGTGGAGATGGCTTTGTTGCGGCGAGGCATTTAGGAAGAGGAATTGTTATATTAATTGGAAAAGAATCAGAGATAAAAACTTACGAGGCAAGAGAGAACTTTAAAATACTAAAAAATTTAGCAGAGTTTGGAAATATAAAAATTATGGAAATTAGAGGATTTGATGATATTGAGGATATTTTTGAAAGTTTAAAGGAGAAAACGGCAGTTATTGTAGATGCTATGATAGGAACAGGAATTAAAGGAGAGTTGAGAGAGCCATATAAGACAATAGTTAATAAAATAAACGAATTAAAGAAAATAAATAAAGATATTTTTGTTGTGAGCGTTGATGTAGAAACTGGAAACTTAGAGAGTGACTTAACTATAACATTCCATAAGAGAAAGACGATAAATAAAGGAAATGTAATTGTTGAAAAAATAGGGATACCAAAAGAGGCAGAATATATAGTTGGATGGGGTGACTTAAAAGCATTAAAAAAGAGAGATAAAAATAGCCACAAAGGACAGAATGGGAAAGTATTAATTATAGGAGGTAGTAAAGATTTCTTTGGAGCTCCAATATTGGCTGGATTGGCGGCATTAAAAGTTGTTGATTTGGTAGGGATTCTTTCTGTTAATTGTGTAATAGACAAATTAAATCATCCAGAGTTTATTATGTATAAGGTTGAAGATAACTATTTAAGTGCTCAACACGTTGATTATGCTTTAAATATCGCTAAAAAGTATGATGTCGTTGTGTTGGGGAATGGATTGTCTAATAATAGCAAAACAAAGTCATTTGTAAATGAATTTTTATCAAAATATGATAAAAAGGTTATAATTGATGCTGATGCAATTAAAGTTATTGATTATGATAATATTGAATTCTCTGAAAATTACATATTTACACCCCATAAAAAAGAGTTTGAATATATGAAAATAGACTTAAATAATATAGAGGAAGTAAAATCAACGATTGTATTAAAAGGAAAGTATGACATAATATTTAATTCAGATAATCTAAAAATAAATAAGACAGGAAATGCAGGAATGACAGTTGGGGGTTCTGGGGATGTATTGGCAGGGTTAATTGGGGGGCTATTTGCTACAAATGAGCCTTTTATTTCTGCATGTTGTGGAGCATTTATAAATGGATACGCTGGGGATTTACTTTTAAAGGAAAAAGGTTATTACTATACAGCATTAGATTTAATTGAAAAAATTCCAAATGTTTTAAAACTCTTTGAATAAAATTTGTTTTTCTTATTGTTTATTTTTATTTTATTTTTAAAATCAGAAGTAGGAGATAATATGAAGGCAGATTTACATATACATACTAAATATTCAGGTATAGGAAGATTTTGGAAGTTAAAATTTCCTGATTCTGTAGAAGAGCCAAGGAATATTTTAAAAATGGCTAAAAAAAGAAATATTGGAGTTATAGCAATAACTGACCACAATACAATAAGAGGGGGGATTGAGACTAAAAAATTAGAAAAAGAGTTTGATATTGAAGTTATAGTTGGAAGTGAAATTTTAACTACTGAAGGAGAAATTATTGGCTTATTTTTAAATGAAGAGATTCCTAAATATTTAACTCCAGAAGAAACTATTGAAAGAATTAAAGAACAGGGAGGATTGGCGATAGCACCACATCCATATAGCCCAATATGTAAATCTCTTGAAGATAGGATATTTGATTTAGATTTAGATGGTGTAGAAGTTTTTAACGCTTATCATAGAGATGGAATTGTAAATAATATTGCTTTAAACAAAGTTATAGAAAATTATCATAAAAAGCCATTTGCATTTATTGGAAGTAGTGATGCACATATAGCAAGAATGGTAGGAAACGCCTATACATTATTTGAAGGAAATTCAGCTGATGATTTATATAAAGCAATAATTAAAAAAAGAACAACATTTGGGGGAAAGCCAACTCCTCTATATCAGGCTATTTTATGGAGTTATGATATAGTATTAGAATCAGAGAAAAAATTAATAAAATCTATGTTATTCAAGGTAGAAGATGAAAAAATAAATTCAATAAAATTTTATAAAAAAATTTTAGGAGTTTTTGGAGGCTTTATGTATATGTTTACTCCACTTCCAATACTATCTGGATTTATAGGAAATTACTATCTTAAAAAGAAGGCTAAAGAAAAGTTAGAGGAATGTTTAAACATTTAAAGAGTTTTTAATTTAATTTATATTTATTGGAATTAAGTTTAATTTTATTTTCTATTTTTATTTATATAGGCAAGAAAGTAAAAAGAGGTGGTATTTTTGAAACAAATTGCCTTTTATGGTAAGGGTGGTATTGGTAAATCTACAACTGTGTGTAATATAGCCGCTTCTTTGGCAAATGAAGGGAAGAAGGTTATGGTTATTGGTTGTGATCCAAAACACGACTGTACCTCAAATTTAAGAGGTGGAAAGGAGATTCCAACGGTTTTAGATACAATTAGAGAGAAGAATTTAGACAAACTTAACTTAGATGAGGCAATAGAAAAGGGGATTATTAGTATAGATGATATTGTCTATAAAGGTTATAAGGGAATTTACTGCGTTGAGGCAGGAGGACCTAAGCCAGGCTATGGATGTGCTGGGAGAGGAGTTATTGTGGCAATAGAGTTGTTAAAGAAGATGAATGTTTTTGAAACATTGGGAGTTGATATTGTTTTATATGATGTTCTTGGAGATGTTGTTTGTGGTGGTTTTGCAATGCCTTTGAGAATGGGACTTGCCAATCAAATTTATATTGTAACTTCCTCTGACTATATGTCAATATATGCTGCAAACAATATCTGTAAAGGAATTAAGGAATTTGCAAAAACTGGAAGGATTACGTTAGGAGGATTAATTTACAATGTTAGAGGTTCTTTAGATGCAGAAGATATCGTTAAAGAGTTTGCCAAAAAATTGGGAACTGAGATAGTTGGTAAAATTCCAAATTCTTTGTTAATAGCAGAGGCCGAAATTGAAGGTAAGACAGTTATAGAATACGCCCCAGACAGTGAAATTGCATCAATTTATAGAGATTTGGCTAAAAAAATTTATGAAAATGAAGGTGGGGTAATTCCAAAACCTTTGGAAAATGAGGAAATATTAATGATTGGTAGGAAGATTAAAGAGAGATTAAAGAATTTTTATAAGTGATATTTATGAATGTGAAGGAAATTTTGGAGTTAATAGAAGAAGGATATAGTAGTGAAGATAGAGAATACAAAAAAAGAGTTTATTTTATATCTAATTTTATAAGTGCATTGGTATTTTTCTTACTTCATTTGGTATTATCTTTTTTTGAGAATATTATGGCATTAACTATTACGATGGTTTTAATTATTATAATGGGAATCGCCTTAATAATAAGGCAGAAGCGATTATATAAAAAAGTCCATGGATATTTTGATAAAATCTTAGAAGAAATTATTGTTTATGGATTAGCATGTATCATAATATCTTCTATTTCTGTATTTGTAATATATCCTTCTCTTTTAGGGGTTTTTATAGCATCAATTTATGGATTGTTGTTATGTGTAGATGGTATATTATTTAAATCAAAAATTAGAAAGGTTTGTGGC
>JALVUY010000194.1 GCA_027023665.1 Methanocaldococcaceae archaeon | reverse complement strand
GTTTAATGCATTAACAGAAAAACCTGCTGAAATTGGAAATTATCCATTTACAACAATACAACCAAATAAAGGAATAGGTTATGTAACTTCAGAATGTCCGTGTAAAGAGCTAGGAGTAAAGTGTAATCCAAGAAACTCAAAATGTATAGATGGAGTTAGATACATTCCTGTTGAAGTTATAGATGTTGCAGGTTTGGTTCCGGGAGCTCATGAAGGTAGAGGAATGGGTAATAAATTTTTGGACGATTTGAGGCAGGCAGATGCGTTTATTTTAGTAGTGGATGCCTCTGGAAAAACAGATGCTGAGGGAAATCCTACCGAAGATTATGATCCAGTTGAAGATGTGAAATTTTTAATAAATGAGATAGACATGTGGATTTATGGTATTTTAACTAAAAATTGGGATAAATTGGCAAGAAAGGCTCAGCAAGAGAAAAATATAGTTAAAGTTTTGAAAGAACAATTAAGTGGATTAAATATTAGTGAGGAAGATATAAAAATCGCTATAAGAGATATGGATGAAAGTCCAATTAAATGGAGCGATGAGGATTTACTAAATTTGGCTAAAAAGTTGAGAAAAATATCTAAACCAATGATTATAGCAGCAAATAAAGCAGATCATCCAGATGCTGAGAAAAATATTGAAAGATTAAGAAAAGAATTTAAAGATTATATAGTTATCCCTACATCTGCGGAGATAGAGTTGGCTCTAAAGAGAGCAGAAAAGGTAGGAATAATTAAAAGAAAAGGAAATGACTTTGAGATAGTTGATGAGAGTAAAGTAAATGAACAGATGAGAAAAGCATTTGATTATATAAAAGATTTCCTTAAAAAATATGGTAGTACTGGAGTTCAAGAGTGTATAAATAGGGCATACTTTGATTTATTAGATATGATAGTTGTATATCCAGTTGAAGATGAAAATAAATTTACAGACAAAGAAGGTAATGTATTACCAGATGCTTTTTTAGTTAAAAAAGGAACTACCGCAAAAGATTTAGCCTATAAAATTCACACTGAGTTAGGAGATAAATTCATATATGCAATAGATGCAAAGAGGAAAATAAGGATAGGGGCTGATTACGAACTAAAACATAACGACATTATTAAAATAGTTTCCGCGGCAAAATAAAAATAAAAACTATTTACTCAAAAACTTTACTCATACAGCCAGCCAACAATCCAGCAATTGCATCATCTAAAAACATATATCCTTTTTTGTCCAATTCTCCAATAATTCCCGGTTTTTTAGCATCGTAAAATCTAAAGTTGAATATTGCCTTAGTTCCTGCAATTTCATTTGCTATCGCTAAACCAATAACTTCATCAACATATACATAGTTAGGATCTTCGCTATAATTAAATGGTAAATTATTATTTTTTCCTTCTTTGTCTAACAATATAGCCGCAATTAACAGTGTGGAAACATTTGGATTATTTAACTCTTTTAACAAAATTATTTTAAGTTTTTCTTTAACCTTATCTATTTCCTTAGGGTCTCCAACATATAAAGAAATTCCTGTATCTATTAAATTTTCTATAGTAATTCCATAACTTTTTAAAAGTTCGATAA
>JALVUY010000193.1 GCA_027023665.1 Methanocaldococcaceae archaeon | reverse complement strand
ATATTAAAGTATTTATAAATTAATTGTAATAATGATAGTAACTAAATTTATAAATTAATTGTAATAATGATAGTAACTAAATTAGAAAGAGGGGATTTACTATGGGTAAAAAAAACACAAAAGATAATGTTCAAAAACTAAGATGTCCAATAGTTTGTGTTTTAGGTCATGTAGATCACGGTAAAACGACACTATTGGACAAAATCAGAAAAACGAGAGTAGCTAAAAGGGAAGCGGGAGGAATTACTCAACATATTGGAGCGAGTGAAATTCCTATAGATGTAATAAAAAGAGTATGTGGAGACTTATTAAAGATGTTAAAGGCTGATTTAAAGATTCCAGGATTGTTAGTTATTGACACCCCAGGACACGAGGCATTTACATCTCTAAGAAAAAGAGGAGGATCTTTGGCTGATATAGCCATATTAGTAGTTGATATAAATGAAGGATTTAAGCCACAGACAATTGAGGCAGTAAATATTTTAAGACAGTATAAAACTCCTTTTGTTGTAGCGGCAAATAAAATTGATCTAATCCCAGGTTGGAATTCTAAGGATGTTCCCTTTATATTAAACTTTAATGAAAAAGTTCAACATCCTAATGCTTTAACTGAATTTGAAATAAGATTATATGAAAATGTAATAAAGCCTTTAAATGAACTTGGATTTGACGCTGACTTATATTCAAGAGTTCAAGATGTTACAAAGACAGTTTGTATAATTCCAGTCTCAGCAATTACTGGAGAAGGAATTCCAGATTTGTTAATGATGGTGGCAGGTTTAGCACAGAAGTTTTTGGAGAAGAGATTAAAACTCAATGTTGAAGGTTATGCAAAAGGGACAATATTAGAGGTTAAAGAGGAAAAAGGTTTAGGAACAACGATAGATGCCATAATATACGATGGAATTGCAAGAAGAGGAGATTACTTAGTTGTAGGATTGCCAGATGGTGTTTTAGTAACAAGAATTAAAGCCTTATTAAAGCCAAAACCATTGGATGAAATGAGAGATCCAAGAGATAAATTTAAGCCTGTAAATGAAGTTGTAGCCGCCGCTGGGGTAAAAATAGCTGCTCCTGATTTAGATAAAGTTATTGCAGGTTGTCCTATTAGAATAGTTCCAAAGGATAAGATAGAGGAGGCAAAAGAGGAGATAATGAAGGAAGTTGAAGAGGCAAAGATAGAGGTTGATGAGGAAGGAATTTTAATTAAGGCAGATACTATAGGTTCCTTAGAGGCTTTAGCAAATGAATTGAGAAAGGCTGGAGTTAAAATCAAAAAGGCAGAGGTTGGAGATATAACTAAAAAAGATGTTATTGAAGTTGTCTCATATAAGCAGAGTAATCCTCTGTATGGAGCAATTGTTGGCTTTAATGTAAAAGTATTACCAGAGGCTCAAAAAGAAATAGATAAATACAAAATAAAAGTATTTCTAAATAATATAATTTACAAATTAGTTGAGGACTTTACAGAATGGGTTAAAAAAGAAGAAGAAAGAATGAAATATGAAGAATTTGAAAAGCTTATTAAACCAGCAATCGTTAGAATTTTGCCAGATTGTATATTTAGACAAAAAGATCCAGCAATTTGTGGAGTAGAAGTTTTATATGGGACTTTAAAAGTAGGGTATCCTTTAATGAGAGAAGATGGAATGCAACTTGGTTACGTTAGAGAGATAAAAGACAGAGGAGAAAATGTTAAAGAGGCAAAATCTGGAAAGGCAGTATCTATTGCTATAGAAGGAAAAGTTATGTTAAAGAGGCATGTAGATGAAGGAGATCTTATGTATGTAGCAGTTCCAGAAGAGCATGTAAGGGAACTATATCATAAATATATGGATAGATTAAGAAACGATGAAAAAGAGGCTCTATTAAGATATATGGAATTAATGCAAAAACTAACAAATAATATATTCTGGGGTAGGTAAGATTTTAAAATATTTGTTAAGGTTATATAAGTTAATAAAATATTCATTTATTTTTTATTATCTTTATTTTTTTGGAAATTATTTCTAATTAAGTCATAATAGGTATTATCCAAAATTTTATTGTATATTTTGATAGCTTCTTCAATCTTACCCAACTTCTCATAGATTTTTGCTTTATGAATTAGTGCATCAATGAGTAAAAGGAAATTATCTTCATTAGTTTCAGAAATAATTTCATCATAAATTTTTAATGCCTTATCATATAATTCTAAAAGTTCATAAATAATCCCTTTGTAAAACTTTGCCTCAACATCCTTTGGATACTTCTTTAAATATTTGTTTAAATATATCAATGCTTTTTTATAATTTCCTGTATTTAACATAATATGTCCGATATCTTTGTATGCAAGAATCCAGGTTTTATCTAACTCAATCGCACGATGTAAAGATTCTAAAGCTTCTTTAAATCTTCCTAACTTTTTTAATATTCTTCCTCTTAAATACCAAGCATATGCATCCTTTTCATTAATCTCTATTAATTTATCTAAGCATTTAAGAGCCTCTTCAAATCTATTGAGATTTTCAAGTAACATTGCCTTCTGTCTCCAAGCAGATGTAAAGTTATTATTTATAGATAAAAGTTCATCAAAGCATTTTAATGCTTCTTCATACATTCCTCTTTCAATTAATATTAATCCTTTATGAAACTGAGACAAAAAACATTTTGGAGAGATTTTTGAAAGCTCATCAATGTGTTTTAAGGTGTTATCGTAATCACCTTTAGCAAATGTTAAACAGATTAAATAAGAATCTCCAAAAGAGGACTCTTTTTTTTTTTAAGTTCTTCAAAATATTTTATAGAGTTTTCAACATCACCCATAATCCTTAATATAGCCGCTTTTAGATACAAGGCTAAATCATTATTTGGATCTAATGATAATGCTTTATCTATATTTTCTAATGCATCTTTAAAATTACCTTTATCAGCACATTTAAATGCTTTAATTACATAATCTAAAGCTGTTCGATTCATTTACATCACTATCTTAATTAAATATTTTAAAATGTTTAAGATAATAAGATAATAATAAAATATTTTAAAATCGTGGAGAATATTTATATTTTATGATTGGATTTCGTAATTAAATTAAAAATTGTACAATAAAAAATTACATTAATATCTTACATAGATACTATATAGTTTATTTAATTTATTAACTGTATTACATAATTTATTTTCAATAATATTTTCAATTGTATTTATAGCCCCTGTTGGACATACTTCTTTACAAATTTCAATATCTCTTTTATAACATCCATTACACTTTATTGCTACTCCATCAATTCTTATAGCACCAAAAGGACAAGCTAAGGCACATAAGCCACAGCCTATGCATTTTTCTTTTATAACCACTACCTTGTTGTTAATTCTTTCAATAGCTCCCTCTGGACATGCGTATAAACAAGGATTTTTTTCACAGTGCATGCACTTTATTGGAAATTCCTCAAAAGTTATTCCATTAACTGGACAACTCCTTTCGCATCTTCTACATCCTACACAAGATCCTACATTAACTACAACCATAAATTACTCCTCCATAAATATTTATGGCTGAACCTTGGCATTTATTGTTATTTTTGAGAGTAAATTGTTATCTACTTTTTCTGTTGGTTTATAAATTTTGCTAAACAACTCCAAACTTTTATCTCTCTTAGCAAATATCAACTCATTTACATCTACGAGTTCTAAACATCTCTTTGAACATGCTTTAACACATGCTGGTTCCTCTCCATTACACAAAATACATTTGTATGCTTTATCCTCCATTAATATAGCACCAAAAGGACATGCTAAGGCACACAATCCACATCCAATACAAATTTCATCATTTAAATATACATAACCATCTTTATGCTCAATTGCTGAAACTGGACAAACTTCTTTACAAGGGGCTGAAGCACAGTGTTGGCAAACTATTGGTATATACTTCCCATCTTTCTCTATAATACTAATTCTTCCTACTTTGTTTTTCTCCATACATGCCTTAACACAATCCCCACAGTTATCGCAGATATAGTTTGTCATAATTATCTTTTTCATTCTATCACCTAAGTATCAAATTTAATAAATAAAATAAAGATTAAAAAATATAAATATTGGAGATTATAACCCTAACAATTTACATTTTTCATCTATATATCTCCAAATGAAACTTTAAGAAAGTTTCATCAAAGCTAACACCTCCTCGCTATGCTCGGAGGTGTAAATTAAAATATTATAAACCTAACAACTTACACTTTTCGTCTATATATCTTTGAATTCTTTCAATATCCTCATCAGTTAAGTGTCTATATCTTTTTTGCATTCTTATATATTCTTTAACTGGCTTTCTCTTAGATGGTTTATATGTAATTCTAAACTCTCCATTTTCAATTTCATATAATGGGAAAATTCCTGTTTCAACAGCTAATCTACCTATTTCTATTGTTTTGTGTGGAGGATATCCCCAACCTGTTGTGCAAGGTTGTAAAACTTGTATGAACTTAGGCCCTTCGATACTCAAAGCCTTTTTAACCTTTCTCATGAAATCTTCTGGATAGGATATACAAGCAGTTGCTACATATGGAATGCCATGAGCGGCCATTATCATAGCAACATCTTTTTTAGGTCTATCTTCTCCCTTAATTTTTGAACCTGCTGGAGATGTAGTTGTAGCAGCCATAAAAGGAGTTGATGAACTTCTCTGTATTCCAGTGTTCATATATGCTTCATTATCATACATAATATATAAGATGTTATGTCCTCTCTCCATAGCCCCACTCAATGCTTGGAAACCAATATCTGCTGTACCTCCATCTCCTCCAATTGCTATAACATTTATTTTTTTGTTAGCGAACTTACCTCTCTTTCTCTTCAACGCCTTTATAGCAGATTCAACACCACTTGCAACTGCTGCAGCGTTTTCAAACGCTACGTGAATCCAAGGAACTCTCCATGACGTTTCAGGATATGGAGTAGTCATAACCTCTAAACATCCTGTGGGGACTACACAAATTGTGTCTTTTCCAGCGGCTTTTAATACCAATCTTGCAACTATTGCCGCTCCACATCCTGCACATCCTCTGTGTCCGGGAGCAAATAATTCTTCTCTTGGAAATTGCATAATTTCACCTACAAAAATTTATAGATTAGAATTTAAAATATGTTTTAAAAGATTTAAAATCCATTATTTTTTGTATATTTTTATTCTTTTAATCCAATCCAAGCAGTTTTATCATCTTCAGATTTTTCTACATCATTAATTATGGTTTTGATATCTTCAATTCTTATATCCCTTCCACCTAATCCAACGATATAATTACAGATTTTTTTATTTTTTAAAATTGATGCCATCTCAATACCTAAAGCCCCCTTGTTGAATCCAAATGAAATATTTTTATCTAATACTGCAATATTTTCAGCGTCTTTTAAAAGTTCTTTAACATCTTCTTTTGGAAATGGTCTATATGTCCTTATTCTTAATAATCCAACTTCCTTACCCTCTTTTTTTAGTTCATCAATGACATCCTTTATAGTTCCACATACTGTACCCATTGCTACTAAAACAGTATCTGCATTCTCTAAGTTGTATGCTTCAACTAAACCGTTACCATACTTCCTCTTAAACCATTCACTAAATTCTTCATTAACTTCTTTAATAACTTTTTTAGATCTCTCCATAGCGTCTTCAATCTGTTTTCTTGTCTCCATATAGCAATCTGGAACTCCTACAGGTCCTTGGGTTATTGGTCTATCTGGATCTAAATAAGCATGTTTTGGTTCATAAACACCTAAAAATTCTCTAACTCTTTCTGCCTTTGGAATTGTTACTGGCTCAACTGTATGAGTTAATATAAATCCATCTAAACAGACCATTACAGGGAGTAAAACATCATCATTCTCTGCAATTTTGTATGCCTGAATAATACTATCAAGTGTTTCCTGATTGTCTTCTACATAAATTTGAATCCATCCAGTATCTCTCTGTGCTATAGAATCTTGATGATCGTTCCATATGTTTATTGGGGCGGATAACGCTCTATTTGCGACCATCATAACTATTGGTAACCTCATTCCAGAGGCTATAAATAAAACTTCGTGCATCAATGCTAAACCTTGAGAAGCAGTTGCTGTAAATGTCCTTGCTCCAGTTGCCGCTGCTCCAATACAAACAGATAATGCTGAGTGTTCACTCTCTACTTTTACATATTCTGCATCTAACTCCCCATTTGCTACAAATTCCGCCAACTTTTCAACACATGTAGTCTGAGGAGTAATTGGATATGCAGCTATAACATCGACATCAGCTAATCTTGCCGCTTCAGCAGCAGCGGATGTTCCAGTAATAACCTTAACTTCACACATTTTTTCCCTCCAAAGAATAATATTTTATGTATTTTTAATTCACTTTAGTTTTATTTTCTTCTTTATTTTTCTTCTCTAACCTTAGTTATTGCATTTACAGGGCATTCGTTCATACAGATTAAACATCCTTTACAGTAATCATAATCTATTTTAAAGTTCCCATTTTCATCCTCTTGAATAGCTCCTTCTGGACAAAATATATAGCAATTTTCACACTTTACACATTTATTGTTGTCTAAAATAGGTCTAAATGTCCTCCAACTACCTGTTTTATTTCTAATTGAGTTTCCTGGTTCATAAATAATTGCAGCAATTGTAACCATACTATAACACCCCATTTACTCATTTATTTTATCCATACTTCTTTATCATTTCATTATATGCGATTTCAGCCACTTTGGCGTTTTTAATTCCTAATTCTCCTTTAAATTTCTCCATTATTGCCTTTTTTACTGAATCAATACTAACAAGTTTAGTAACTCCTGCAAACGCTCCGACCATTGCAGTATTTACTATAGGAACTCCTAATATATCTAAGGCTATTCCAGTAGCGTCAATTGTATAGGTTTTAACTCCCAAATTTAGGTCATCTTTAACAGTATTAACTACAACAGCCCCATTTTCTTTTATACCTTCAACGACATTAATATTCTCAATTAAAGTAGGATCCTGAACAATAACATAGTCAGGATTGTATATTTGGCATCTTAATCTAATCTTTTTGTCATCAATTCTTGTAAATGCCATAACTGGTGCTCCTCTTCTCTCTACGCCAAAGAACGGAAAAGCCTGGGAATATTTACCATCGTAGAAAGCAGCCATAGCTAAGATTTGAGCAGCAGTAACAGCCCCTTGTCCTCCTCTTCCGTGGAATCTAATTTCTATCATCTACTCACCCTAAATTGTCATTATCAATCATTAACAATCACTATAAGTTATATATAAAGCTTTTGAGATTTCGTCAATTAGCGAAAATTGTTTAGGCATAAATATAGATAATGATAATCAGATTATGTGGAAATTTTTATATACTAAATTTTATATACTAAAATGTTAAATATACTTAACATAATGTAAAGGAATATTAACATTATAGAT
>JALVUY010000192.1 GCA_027023665.1 Methanocaldococcaceae archaeon | reverse complement strand
TTCATTGTAGATGATATTTTAAAAAATTAATAAAATTAAAAAGTAATTATTTTGTTGGAATAATTTATATTTTGAAAGTAATTTTCATATTAAAGAATGATCTGTTAGTCATTTTTCTATATATTGCTTCAAATATTAAAACTCCAATAAGTGTTACTATTATCCCATAAAATGCAAATTTGTTGTTTAACCATTGATAATATAATAAAACTAAAAAAACACTTAAAACTACGATAAAACTAAAAACTACTATCTCCTTTCTACCTCCTACTTTATCAATAAGAATATAATGGGAAATTATAACAAAGAGATAAATTATCATAAATATTGCACTGGTTATTGAAGCTACTCCCTCCATATTAAACAATAATGCAAACAATACTCCGAGGGCTGAAGTAATATAAAGCCCCTCTGTAGAATTAAACCACACCTTTCTCTCAAAATATTCTGGAAGCTCTCCATTTTTTGCTAAGGAGTAGGCTACATTAGCTCCTCCATATATTGTGGCATTCATTGCAGATGAAATTGAAAATATTGCCCCAATAGATATTAATAAAAATCCTAATTCTCCTAAAAATGGCTTTGCCGCCACTGCTAAAGCATTTTCACTAGCCTTAATTAATTCATCTATTGGTAAATTTCCTATCGCTGAAATGGCCACTCCAACATATACGCACATTACTATAAATATACTTATGAATATAGCTCTTGGAACATTCTTTGTAGGATTTTCAATATGCTCTGAAGCGTTTGTTATTACACCAAAACCCATATAGGATAAGAAAAATATGGCAGAAGCAAATATTGTTCCGTATATTGAAGATTGTGACATATTAGGAATTAAATAGGATATATGTAATGTTATCAATCCAGCAAAGATAAACAACCCTAATATTAACAGTTTTATCAAAACAATAAAAAACTCTGCCCTTCCTACAGCTTTGGAGCCAAAAAAGTTTAAGGCTGTGAAAAATGCTACTATACCAATTTCACAAATAGATACATTAAATTTAGTTATTGGAGCCCCTATAAGAGGTAAGAAATAACCTGCAAAACCCTTTGCAAACAAGGCTATTGAGATAACATAACTCATCCAGAGTAAAATACTCAAAGCACCAGTTATTATATTGTCTCCAATAGCCGTATGTATATAAGCAATAGGTCCAGCATTTGAGACTATCTTAGAGCCAAGTTTTGTATAAGAATATGCAACTAAAAGAGCATAGAATCCAGATAATATAAAAGTTTCTGGAAGACATTTTCCTGCTATTTTAGCACCTACTCCAAATATGGAAAATATACTTGCTCCAATCATAACCCCAACAGCCATAGATACTGCTTCCCACAAACTAAGTTTTTTATTTTTTATCTCCATATTACATAACCTCTATATTATTTGGTGATAATTATTATATAGAATAGAATTATTATACTACATTATTTAATTAGGTTTATCAATAAAACAATATAAAATGTTTGTTATATGAAATATAGAAATGCTCGTCTATTTCATTTTTAATAGTTTAAAATCAGACCCTTAAGAGATTAAACCCTTATTTTAAAATTTATAAATTCTAAAATATATATATAAAATTATAAA
>JALVUY010000191.1 GCA_027023665.1 Methanocaldococcaceae archaeon | reverse complement strand
AAAGGGAAATATTGAATGGATAAAAGAGTTAAATAAAATTAATTTTTAATTAATTTCAGTTATTAACATTTTTTAAATGCTTTGCTAACTTTTCAAAAATTTCTTCATCTTCAATGTTTTCAAATATTTTTATTAAGTCGTAAATTATCTTTTTGCACATTGCCTTTGAAAAGTCATCTAACACTTTCTCAACTGGCTTATTTTTATTTTTTAGTATTTTTAAAGCCTTCTCCAGTTCTTTTTTTCTCATATTTTCAATATACTGCCCAAATTGTTGTATAACTTTTTCAAATTTCATTTTGTCGAGAATTTCCTTTAAATTTTCTAATTCCTCCTCAATAATTAACTCTACCTTTGGAATCTCATCCTTTCTCTTTTTTAGATTTTCCTCTGCCACCAATCTTAGATCGTCTATTGTAAATAAAAATATATCTGGTAGTTCTCTAATGTCATCTGTTGTATCCCTCGGATTTGCTATGTCTATTATAACTGTTTTTCCAGCATTTTTTAATCTTTCTTTATTCAAAATTGGATGAGGAGCCCCAGTGGCAGAGATGACAATATCAGCATATCTCAAAGCCTCCTCTAACTTGTCAAAATTTATAGCAATTCCTCCGAGTTCTTTTGCCAATTTCTCAGCCTTTTCGTAAGTTCTGTTTGCTACAATTATCGCCTTAATATTCTTTTCTTTTAACGCCTTAATAACTAAGGTAGCCATTTCTCCCGCTCCAATTAGTAGAACATTTTTTCCCTCTAAACCAAAGATTTTTTCAGCCAACTCAACAGCTGCAGAACCTATTGAAACTCCTCCCTTATTTATATTTGTTTCTACTCTCGCCCTTTGCCCAGTATGAATTGCCTTTAAAATTATCTTCTCTAATTTTTTTGATATTTTTCCTTTCTCTTTTGCCTTTAGATATGCATTTTTCAACTGTCCTAATATTTGGTCTTCTCCCACAATCATTGACTCTAAGCCACAGGCTACTCTAAAAATATGCTCTATAGCCTCATCTCCATATAAAATGACAAACTTCTCCAAATCAATATTTTCAATTCCTCTAATTTCATCTAAACTGTCAGCATCAAAGATTAGCTCAACTCTGTTGCAGGTTTGTAAAAGTATAGCGTTGTCAAACATCTTATAAAATTCCTCTTCATCAAATCTAAGCTTCTCTAACTCTGAGACATTGTATTTTTTATAATCTGCCTTTAATATTATCATTTTTCTCCCGTTCCCACTTTTTTATTAAATTTTTTAGTTCTTCTCTAAATCTTTCATCTTCAAAAATCATTTTTAATATTTTTTTTCTATCCTTTTGATTTGGATAATTTTCTTTTAAAAATTCTCTAATATTTGCTATTAAATCAATATCTTTTGATTTTAAATAATTTTCAACGAAAATTCTTATATTTTTTGCAATTAGAGGGCTTTTTCCTTTCGTGTATATGCTAAATATCACTTCATCTACTTCAGTGTAGGCAGGGATTATAAAATTAACTCCTTCAACATTTGTTGAAGAATTTACGAACTTATTTAACTCCTTAGAAATTTTAACTATTCTTCTATTAATTTCATCGTTTATAGCAGAAACTATAAAGTCATAATTAC
>JALVUY010000190.1 GCA_027023665.1 Methanocaldococcaceae archaeon | reverse complement strand
CTAACATACTTCCCAATCTTTGGAAAATATGAAGCCAAACCTTCTATGGGTAAACCTGTAAATCCAAGGGCTGCTGACACAGCAGCAAATTTTAATATTTTTCTTCTTTTATTGTCCATCCCTGACCTCCTCAGGAGCTACATGACAATCCCAACAATATGGACTGACCGAAACCTTTACATGACATTTCTCACAAAACTCTTTCCTACTTGTATGACATTTCATACATGTCTTTTCTAAACTAATTTCATAATCTTTACCTGCAGTATTCACATAATGAGTCATATCATGTCTTACAACCATATCCCTCCATTTATTCAAGAGCTCCATATGATTTGCCCTCATCCAGTTCACATCTTCAATACACTTTTTCTCATTCACTGGTAATTTGGGTTTTGGGCTCTCATATGAAGCCTGCCCTAAACTGTACCAGAAGGGAAAGGTAAGCAAGAAAAAGAATATTATTAACCCTGGAATAATTTTCCCTTTATCATACATGGATTATCCCTCCTTTCCTGGCAAGGGTTCACCCCTTAAGTTGGTCTCTCTTTCCTTTTCTCCACGCATTATGAGGGCGTTGGCCACCAACTCATGAATTCCAGACACATCTACCTCTGGTACCCAATAATCCATAAGTGTGGGCAGGGCAGCCCTATCAATTGCACATATGCATGTTAGCCTATTCACTCCATATTTTTCATGCACATATCTGACTGCATTTGCCCTTGGGAGCCCTCCTCTCATCCTCATTTCCATGAACTCATCATTATTTAATCCAGCACCACTCCCACAACAAAATGTCTGTTCTCTAATAGTCTGTTCTGGCATTTCATAGAAATGATTACACACATTCTTCAAAATATACCTTGGCTCTTCAAAAATCCCAAGGGCCCTAGCTGGATTACAAGAATCATGATGAGTAACAACTAAATTGTCATTCCTAGAAGGATCCAACTTTATAGCCCCATGCTTAATCAGATCCGCTGTAAATTCCACTATATGGACCGTCTTTGTGGACTTGGCATTTTTAAATACCGTGCCTGTTATAGGACTTCTTGGTACTTCAAGAAAATCAGCAGGTCCGTTCAGGGTATCCATGTACTGGTGAACTACGCGCCACATGTGTCCACACTCACCACCAAGGATCCATTTTACACCAAGCCTTTTTGCCTCTGCATATATCTTGGCGTTTAACCTCTTAGTAGCCTCTATGGAATTAAAAAAACCAAAATTTCCACCTTCTGCCGCATATGTACTCATGGTGTAATTAAGCCCAATTTCATGAAGGAGCATGAGGTATCCCATAAAGGTATATGTACCTGGATCAGCAAAATAGTCACCTGATGGGACCACAAAAAGTACATCTGCCCCTTTTTTATTGAGAGGGACCTCAATCCTCACCCCAGTGACTTCCTCAATATCATCTATCATAAAATCAATAATGTCCTTTAATGTGTGAGGTGGAATACCAAGGTGGTTACCAACATGAAAACAATTGTATACAGGTTCCATTACCCAATTAATTGAAAGTCCTAATTCATGTAAGATCTCCCTACCCATCATGGTAATCTCTGCAGTATCTATCCCATAAGGACAAAATAGGGAACAACGTCTACAC
>JALVUY010000189.1 GCA_027023665.1 Methanocaldococcaceae archaeon | reverse complement strand
TTTATTGACTATGCGCTATTTAATGTACATGTTGTATGGATAAATGAAGTTATTGATGCAATACTCTCTAATGATATGGATAATTTTCCTCAAACTAGTGCTAAAAATTGTGATTTTACAAAAATGGTGGAGTATCCTGAAAGTTTGATGGTATGTATGGATATAGCTCTTTGTAATCAACTTGATGTACTTCACGAGATGGTTCATACAAAAGCCAAGATACTTTATAGATATTTTGTAAAAGAGGAGTTTACTCAAGCATATTTTGTATTTATTAGTCTTATGGAGAGTTCTCACCAATTTTTTTCACTCTTAAAAGAGTTATACTATCTTACATATTCTGATCTTGAAAATAGTTTTTTTAAACTTATAGATATGCTCTCATATAGTGATAAAAAGCAGACTCTTACTATATTGGATATAAAAAATATAAAAAAATTAAATAGTATCTACGGAGAAAGAAAACTTGATGAAATATTAGAAAGTATAAAGCAAATAGTAGAAAAATATATGAAAAACCACCAAGAAAATGTACTAGCCGTAAGAGCGGTAAGTTCAAATTTTTATATGCTCCATATAGATACTACTAGAAAAACGATACAAGATGATTTAACATATATATTGCAAAAAGCTCACGAAATTATAAAAGAAAAATTTCCAAAAATAGATATAGATTTTGCTTTAGCTTCATTTGAATTGGATAAAAGAGTTCATTATCAAAAAGATGAATTAGTACGGATAATGTTATATCTAAAAGAGCAATCTAAAACAAAAGATGAAAAGATATTTATCTTTGATCAAGATAGTAAAAATAGTATAAGAAAGTGGCTAAATGAGAAATATTTTAATATAGAATATATTAAGAAAAAGATGGATAATAAACAAGTAGATATAATGCTTCAGCCGATATATGATTTGCAAAATGATGAAATATATGCTGTAGAAGCATTGGCTAGATTTAAAGAAGGAAGGAAATTATTACCCGCAGGAATATTTATAGATACTGTTTATGAGATAGGATTGATAACTGAGTTGGATATTTTAGTGTTAGATGCTATTATGGCGAAAAAAAAGTATATTACAGAAAAAAATATCAAAGTTTTTATAAATTCTGCAGCTCAAAGTCTTGCAAATGAAAAATATATAAAATATTTGGATAGATTTTTAAGTAATTTTTCTATAGATAATATTATTATTGAAATAACTGAGCAACAAGCTTTAAAAAATTTAGATACTATAAAAGAGTTTTATGAAAAATATGGTGTTAAATTTGCTATAGATGATTTCGGTAGTGGATATTCGGCTCTTAAAACTGTATCAGACTTAGTTGAGATAGGACTAGTAGAAGTGCTAAAGATAGATGGAGCTTTGATATATAATATGGATAAAAATATACAAACTCAAAAGATAGTACATATTATCACTCAAATGTGCGAAACATTTGGCATATATTCTCTTGCTGAATTTATAGAAAATAAAGAGACTTTAGATATATTGAAGGTATTTGGTACTAGGTTAGCTCAAGGATTTTATCTTTCCAAACCGCTAATAATAGAAGAGCTTAGAGCTTTATGATATGGTGCGTAAGGTCAGTTAATAAGAATAATATATTTTTTTTAAT
>JALVUY010000188.1 GCA_027023665.1 Methanocaldococcaceae archaeon | reverse complement strand
GGAGTGCGACCAATAGAAACAGCGTGAGTTTTCCAAAAGCCTCATCTCCCAACCCTTGGGCGGAAAAGTTTTTCGAGACCTCCCTTTGGAGGTAGGGTTCGAACTCACCCTCGAGGGCTTTTTTTAAGTTCTCCTCCAAACGGGAAAGGTTTGACCCATAGACCAAGATGTGGGAATACCCCTTTTCCCTAATCCCGAAGCGTCCGGCTCTGCCCTCCTCCTGGAGTATGTCGAGGACGTCGGGAATTATCACAAACTCCCCGCTGGAGGGACTTCTAAAACCCCTAACGCCGATTATCACCCTGTCGGCGGGGAGGTTGACCCCATAGGCGAGCGTTTGGGTGGCTATAAGTTTGTTGAGCTCCTCCTCCCTGAAAACCCGCTCTATCTCCTCCCTCTCCTCCCTCGGCACGTCGGCGTTGTGAAAGGCTATCTCCCACCCCTCCCTCTTTACCTCGAAGGGGGCGGTCTTGTTGGCAATCTCGAGCCTCTCGCGGTTGGCGTATTCGAGCATCTTCCAGCCTATGGTCTTTTTCGGAACGAAGACGATAACCTTTTCGTCCGGTTTCGATAGCTCGAAGAGGGCGGTAAGCATTTTTAGGGCAAAGCGTTCGTCTCCCTTTACCTCCTCCAATTCTTTGGGGTCTATCCACTCCTTGAAGTGTTTGAGGCTCCTTATCTCCCGCTCGAGGGGAACCGGTCGCCAGGAACTCTTTATAAGGAGCTCCGCCTTCAGCCAGCGGGCGAGCCGCTCTGCACCGGGAACGGTAGCCGAGAGTGAAAGGGTGTCTATCCCTCTAAGGAGCAGTTCGGTAATTATCTCCTCAACCACCAAACCGCGGTTTCCGAGGAGGGCGTGGACTTCGTCAACGACAACCGCCTCGATATCGGCAGTCCACGGTGCGTTGTTTCTAAAGGCGAGGGCTAAATTTTCGTAGGTGGAGACCACAACGCGGGAGCGCACCGGTTTGAACTCCTCTATAACGTCCCCCGTCCTTATGTCAACCTCCCCGAATATAGCCTTTAGCTCCCTCGCCTTTTCGCCTACGAGCGCCTTGGTGGGGGCGGTATAGACTATCCTTCCGCTCCGGTTGCGGAAGAAGATGAGCGCTATGCCGGTCTTCCCGGCGGAAGTGGGCGCCGAAACGAGCGCGTTCCCACCTTTATAGTGCTTATAAAAGACGCTCTGAATGGGGTTTAAAACCTCAAAGGGGAGATTTAAGTCGGTCTCATCAACCCTTACGAGGTCTTCCTCCCTCACACTCCCAAAGGAGGGTTTATAAATAACCTTGCCACCTTTCCCGTCAAAGGTCGAATTTGGAAGAATTTCGAAGACCTTCACAAGGTGTTAATTAAACCCTATCCCCAACCGCGGGAGTTCCGAAATACTTACCCACTAAGGGAAAAGGAGCATTTGAAGGAAAAATGTTTAAACACACCAAAGGGAGTTTCGGTTAACCCTCCTCCTGAAGGCGTTTTAGGAGTTCGTTGTAAACCTCCTTTAGGTCTCCCAAATCGTGTCTAAAGACATCCTTATCCAGTTTCTTTTTGGTCTTGGCGTCCCAGAGGCGACAGCTGTCGGGGGATATCTCATCGGCTAAAACGAGCTGTCCATCGGGAGT
>JALVUY010000187.1 GCA_027023665.1 Methanocaldococcaceae archaeon | reverse complement strand
CTAACTTCAAGATCCAGGGAATTAAAGAACAAAAAAACTTCCTCATCGTCCATCTCCTTTATCTTTTCCCATAACTTTTCAGGAGAATTATCTTCCATACCTATCTTTTCCTCCTCCTGTTGTTTAAAAAATTCTTCACCCTGGATTAAGACGTCGTCTAGGCTATTT
Source organism: Methanocaldococcaceae archaeon (assembly GCA_027023665.1). Lineage (GTDB taxonomy): Archaea > AGJL01 > Methanococci > Methanococcales > Methanocaldococcaceae > Methanocaldococcus. The sequence continues at coordinate 1,460 of JALVUY010000187.1, read as the reverse complement.
TTTAAATGGTAAATATAGGTCTTAAATGTATCAAGGTCCTCAATGTGATTTACCATTGATATCTTTTTATCTCCTTTTATAAAAAAGATATCAAGGGAAACAGAACCATCTGTCTTATAATCTTTTGTAATTATAAATCTATGTTCCATGACAAAAACCTATTCAGCAGATCCTTGGTAGATGTTCACCTTCTAACATTGAAAGGAGTCTCCTACCTCCAATAGGTGTCTCTAATATTACCTTTCCTTTGGGGGAATCTACTACTTGTCCTATAATTTTTGCATCCTTTCCAAGTTCATCTTTCTGAAGGATATTTAAGGCTTCAATAGAATATTCTTTAGGTAATATACATATAAACTTTCCTTCATTTGCAAGATATAGCGGGTCTAACCCAAGGATATCACAACCTTCCTTTACCCCAGGCTTTATGGGTATATCCTCTTCCTTTACCTCTATGCCAACATTGGACTGCAATGCAATTTCATTTAACGTGGTTGCAAGTCCTCCCCTTGTAGGGTCTCTAAGTACATGGATTTGAGGTATTCTTGTTATCAACTCTAAAATCAATTTATTTAACGGGGCACAATCACTCTTTAAATCAAAATCCATTGAAATCCCTTTTCTTGTAGTAAATATTGTAAGCCCATGGTCTCCTATTGTGCCGTTCACAATTACAGCATCACCAGGACACGCACTACTACCAGATAGGGGAGTATCCATAATTACCTCACCTACCCCACTGGTATTTATAAAGATCTTATCCACACTTCCCCTTGGAACCACCTTGGTATCACCAGTTACTATGTAGATCCCAGCCTTTTTCGCAGTATTTGCCATGGACTCAACTATTTTCTCCAGGTCATCAAAATCCATGCCCTCTTCAATAATAAATCCACAACTAAGATATCTTGGAATTGCGCCTAACATTGCGATATCATTTACTGTGCCTGATACACACAAAGAACCAATATCCCCCCCAGGGAAAAATATTGGATCTATGGTATATGTGTCAGTACTAAAAGAAATCTTACCATTTAATTCAAGATATGCTGCATCGTCTAAAGAATCCAATATTTGATTTGAAAGGTGTTTCACAAAAATCTCTTTTATAAGCCTCTGACTTGCAAGCCCGCCACTACCATGATCCAATAAAATGGTATCCATATCCTCTCCCTAAAAAATAGATTTCTTTGTGTTCAAAAAACTTATAACCCTAGCATTTATTTCATGTCCTTTTAATCATTTGAGCCTAGGCCATATTTATAAAAAGCAGCACAACTGCCCTCAGTTGAAACCATACATGGCCCAACTGGACTTAATGGAGTACATTATAGATTTGATACAACAAAAGGTAAAATGATAGCATTTAGAAGTAGAAGAGAAGTTAAGCTTAATGAAGAGTTACATTAGGATGGAAGTAGAGAAGGAGTAAAATTTACAATTTTGCTACTATACTACTT
>JALVUY010000186.1 GCA_027023665.1 Methanocaldococcaceae archaeon | reverse complement strand
GATTATAAAAATAGATCAATCATTTAGTTAAAATTATTAAAGAATTAAACTCTTTCAACATCTATTCCTTTATTTTTAAAGTATTCTAAATATCTCTTTTTGTCCTCTCCTCTACAACCTTTCCAATCTATAAGAACTTTATCTACTTCCATTTTATTAATAAGTTGATTTAAGACATCTTCAGAAACTGATGCATACTTTGGAATCAAGTAGCCGAAGTAATATTTATCATCTTCTAAGGCAAGTTTTGTAAATTTAGGAGCATAATGTCCTCCACCAAATCCTATAACTTTTAATCTATCTTCATAATCTCTATTTTTTATCATCTCAATAGTTTCTAAAACTGCCTTAGCAATAATCTCTCCCGCCTCTTTTAAAATCCATTCTTTTTCACTACTACCTATTTCAACAAATACAGTTGGAGATTTTAAATCAGTTGGTGAGTGATGGACTACTTCAAAAGAGACATCAAATTTAGAGATTTTATTATTTTCATAATATATATTGTAGTTTTTATAGATATTTTTCAATAAAAGTGTGTTTAAAATAGCATCACATGGACAAACTTCTTTAGGATTTCCACCAAAAGAGTTATCCTCAGTTAAATTTCCTGGAGTATGGACTGTTAAAGATGGCTGATTTGCTTTACTTCTATGCTTTGATAAAAATATATAGTAATCTGCTTCTTCCAAATCTGAACTTTTTAATTCTAACAATTCCTTATCAGTTTCAAAGATATCAAAATACTCTTTTAAATGACTGGCTATGTTTTTACTTGCCAAATCTTTATTTGAAGATATTAATAAAAATTTCATAGTTATCCCTCGCGTAAATGTCCCAATATATGCCCAGTTTCTTCTTTTATTATTTTTAATGCAGTTTTACAGGCATTTACTGAACCAGGAAGTGCATATATAATTTTTCCTTTATAAATTCCAGCCATCGCCCTTGATAGCATAGATGAAAATCCTACTTCTTCATAACTTAACTTTTGAAATAAAATTTTAAAGCCATCAATTTCTTTTTCTACAACTTCTTTTAGAGCATCAACAGTTACATCTCTCTTCGCTATTCCTGTTCCACCAGTTAAAATGATACAATCTACATCAAAAGATTCAGTAATATGTTCAATTATTCCCTTAATCATATTTTTGTTGTCTGGGATTATAGTGTATATTTCAGCGTTTAACTCTTTTTTTAATAAATTTCCAGATACATCACTTACATCTTTGCCCATAATTAAATTATTATATCTACTATCACTTACTGTAACTACAGCATATTTTATATTTTCAATTCTTTTATGCATAGTTTCACCATACTACTAATAAATTATGCAAATATACAAATATAATGGAGCATAAAAATATAGCAAAAACATAATAAATAATAAGAAAAAATTAAAAAGAAATAAAATATTAAAAAACAAAAATTATTTTCTTATTTTTTTAATGCCAATTTAATATCTTCGACTTTAACGGTTTTTCTCTTAGCATGCTTAGCTAAATCAACTGCCTCTCTTGCGATTTCTAAAGCAATTTCTTCAACTGCCTCAGCCAAGTATTCTGCAGCAGCTCTACTTACTCTCTCTGCTCCTGCCTTCTTCAATATTCTTTCAAATGGTGCTACTGGTAACTCTCCCAT
>JALVUY010000185.1 GCA_027023665.1 Methanocaldococcaceae archaeon | reverse complement strand
TTTATATCTTTTATAGATTCAGCGTGAAGCAAGATTAATTTCCGATAAAGAGTTGCAAGAGATCGATGTCTAAAAGAGTTTGTAATTAATAAAATTGCTAACCTTCATTAAAAAATGATATGCTATTAAAGAATTACTAAATATCTATGAAAAGAGATATAAGGTGAATGTTAATGCTAATAAGACCAAGAAGATTGAGAAAAAATCAAAAAATTAGAGATTTGGTTAGAGAAACTACTTTAACAAAGAACGATTTAATTATGCCTATTTTTGTTGATGAAAATTTAAAAGGAAATGAAAAGAGAGAAATTAATTCTATGCCTAACCAGTATAGATTTAGTGTTGAAGGGGCAATAGAAGAAGCAAAAAATATTGCAGATTTAGGAATTCCAGCAATAATATTATTTGGTATTCCAAAGTATAAAGATGAAATTGCAAGTTCTGCCTACGATAAAAATGGAGTAGTTCAGAGAACTATAAGGGGAATTAAAGAGGAGTTAGGAGATGAACTTTTAGTTATTGCTGACTGTTGTCTATGTGAATATACAAGCCATGGACACTGTGGAATTGTTAAAAATGGTAAAATATTAAATGATGCCACACTACCAATTTTAGCAAAGATCGCCCTATCTTATGCAGAATCTGGAGTTGATATTGTAGCCCCATCAGATATGATGGATGGGAGAGTTAGAGTAATAAGAGAAAGTTTAGAAGAAAATGGATATGATGATGTGGCTATAATGAGCTATTCTGCAAAGTATGCCTCTTCATTTTATGGACCATTTAGAGAAGCTGCAGAAAGTGCTCCGAAGTTTGGAGATAGAAAAAGTTATCAAATGGATATTGGCAATTCAAGAGAGGCACTAAAAGAAATAGCCTTAGACATTGAGGAAGGAGCTGATATGATATTGATAAAACCAGCATTATCTTACTTAGATATTATAAGATTAGCTAAGGACAACTTTAATGTCCCTATTGGAGGATATTCCGTAAGTGGAGAGTATGCAATGGTTGAAGCAGCGGCTAAAAATGGATGGTTAGATAAGGATAAAGTTATTTATGAAATACTGTTAAGTATAAAAAGAGCAGGGGCTGATTTTATTATTACCTACTGGGCTAAATATGCCGCTGAAAAATTACTCTAAATAAAAGTTAAGGGAATAGTATGAAGATATTAAAAAATTTTTCAGTTCCTAACTTGTGTGATGCAGGGGCAATGCCTTTAAAAGACATTAAACCTATTTTAGAGAATCAAAAATTAATTTTTGGAGAGGTAATAACTGTAAAGATAAACTATGATGACTGGGGAACTTTAATTAAATCAATAAGTTTTGCTAAAGATAAAATTATAGTTGTTGAAGTTGTAGGAGAAAAAAAATATGAAACAGCAGTTTGGGGAGGATTGGCATCTTTAAATGCTAAAATTAAAGGAGTTAGAGGAGTAGTTATAGATGGTTGTGTTAGAGATTTGGAAGATATAAAATCATTAAAGTTTCCAGTTTTTGCAAAAAACTTTTGTCCAAATGCAGGAAAACCTTTAAATTGTGGAAAAATAAATGTACCTATAACTTGTGGAGATGTTTTAGTTAATCCAGGAGACTTTGCTGTTGGAGACTGCAATGGTGTGGCAATTATAAAAAGAGAAAATCTCCAAGAGATTATTGAAAATGCTAAATATATAAAAGAAAAAGAGAAAAAGATAAAAGAAAGAATTTTAAGAGGCGAAGATTTAAAAGATATTTTAAAATTAGAATAAATATTATAATAATAAATTTAATTGATATATTAAAATAATAAAATATTTAAAAGGTGATATGTGTTGAAAATTCCGCGTAGTTTGAAATCAATTTTAAATATCCTAACTAAAGAATCAGGAACGAGATATATTGTTAGAGGACTTATAGATGGAACTTTATCAGCTCTTGGAGTAGTTATTGGAGCCAGTGGTTCCTCAGATCCGTCAGTTATTATAGCTGCAGGGCTTGGAGGAGGAGTGGCTAATGGTTTATCTAATATCTTAGGGGCATTCACAGCAGAAAAGGCATTGTTAGAGAGAGACAGGATCCAAAAGGAAAAAAACTTATTGAAACATAGTGGATATTTAAAAAAATCTATAATTTACAAAAGGGCTATTAGAGGAACTATGATCTGTGGGCTTATTGATGGAATATCTACAACAGTTGGATCTGCACTACCAATTATTCCATTTTTTTTATTTGATATAAAAACTGCCTTATATTTGGCAATAGCAATAACTGTAGGACTATTATTTATATTGGGAGTGTTTATTGGAAACATTTCCAAGGAAAATGTTGTAATTTCAGGAATAAAAATGGTTATAGGAGCTATAATTGTGACATTCCTATGCTTTATGATAGAAAAAGCATTTTAATTAGGGGAATTATGAAAGCAAGAGAATTATTTGAAAAATTAAAAAAAGAAATTGATAATTTCAGTATATATGATATAATGAAAATTAAGTGTTATATTGAAAAAGATGCTAAATATCTCCCAAATAAATATAAAAATCATTATGTAGAATCAATGATGAAATATTTAATTGAAACATTTAATGAAATTAAAAGAAAAAAAACTAACGAAATTAAAGATGAGGAAATAGATAAAAATAAATTAAATGAAATGCTTAAAAGGATTGAAAGTTTTAAAAAGTATAATACTGAAGACGAAGAAACATTTATAAATCTTTCTAAAATATTGTGTCCTTATTTAACTTTCATTGCAAAAAAACCCTTGCATCCAATATATTTAACATTCCCTGGAAACGTAAAAATTGTTAAAAAAGGTAATATCTATTATTGTCCTGTTAAAAATAAACAACTTAATGAGTATTCATTGTGTGAATTTTGTGTGGCAAAAAGTCTTGATGAACTAAAAAAATAAAATCTAAAATCAAAAATTAAAAAAATTTATATAATCCTTATAATGCTCTATAAGTATTAAAAATCTCAATTAAAATGGTGAGGAAATGAGGGCAGTAATTGTAGGAAGTGGAGCAGGAGGTTTAACAACAGCATCAACAATTAGAAAATACAATAAAGACATTGAGATAATTGTAGTAACCAAAGAGAAAGAGATTGCCTATTCTCCTTGTGCTATTCCTTATGTAATTGAAGGAGTTATAAAGAGTTTTGACGATATAGTTATGCACACACCGGAATATTACAAAAAAGAAAGAAATATTGATGTATTAACAGAAACTACAGTTACAGATGTAAATTCAAAGGAAAATAAAATAATATGTGTAGATAAAGATGGAAATAAATTTGAAATAGATTATGATTATTTAGTTTTAGCTACTGGGGCAGTTCCATTTATCCCACCAATTGAAGGAAAAGATTTAGATGGAGTATTTAAGGTTAGAACTATTGAAGATGGAAGAAATATATTAAAATATATTGAAGAAAATAATTGCAGAAGAGTTGCTGTTGTAGGAGCTGGAGCTATAGGTTTAGAAATGGCGTATGGTTTAAAGAAAAGAGGTTTAGATGTTTTAGTTATTGAGATGGCTCCTCAGGTTTTACCAAGATTTTTAGATCCAGACATGGCTGAAATTGTCCAAAAATATTTGGAAAAAGAAGGAATTAAAATTATATTGTCAAAACCTTTAGAAAAGATCGTTGGAAAAGATAAAGTTGAAGCAGTTTGTGTTGACAATAAATTATATGACGTCGATATGGTAGTAATGGCTACTGGTGTAAGACCAAATATAGAATTGGCAAAAAAGGCAGGATGTAAAATAGGTAAATATGCTATAGAAGTCAATGAAAAAATGCAAACATCAATTCCAAATATATATGCAGTTGGAGACTGTGTTGAAGTAACTGATTTCATAACTGGGGAGAAAACATTATCTCCATTTGGATCAACTGCTGTAAGACAGGGAATTGTTGCTGGTAAAAACATTGCAGGAATTGAAGCAAAGTTCTATCCAGTTTTAAATTCAGCAGTTAGTAAAATTGGAGATTTAGAGATTGGTGGAACTGGATTAACGGCATTTTCTGCTAATTTAAAAAGAATACCTATAATTATTGGTAGAGCCACAGCATTAACAAGAGCAAGATACTATCCTGGAGGGAAGAGAATAGATATTAAGATGATATTTAATGAAGAAGGTAGAGTTGTTGGATGTCAAATAGTTGGAGGAGAGCGAATAGCTGAAAGAATTGATGCAATGTCAATAGCAATATTTAAAAAAACTACTGCTGAAGAACTTGTTAATATGGAATTCTGCTATGCTCCACCAGTTTCTATGGTGTATGAGCCTTTATCTTTAGCCGCAGAAGATGCATTAAATAAATTATTAAAAAAATAAAATTTAAATAAATAATAATTACTAAATACAATTATGATTAAATATTTAACTTAGTTTTTATTAAATATTTTATATTATATTTATGAGGGAAGTGTTATGGTTATAAAAAAAATCATAAAAAAAATTAAAGGTAATAAAGACATACCTAAGCCTGTAGAAGTTCCTGAAGAGGAGGAATATATTGTTATTGGGGAAGAAAAACCTGCTTATATATTAGAAGAAGATAAAGAAGAACTACAAAATGTAGAAGCAGAAAACATAAAAGAGGTTGAAGTTAAAGAAGTCGTAAAAATAGAAAAAATATATCCTAAATTGTATGTTGTAAGAATTAAGCATCCCTTAGACTTTGAAAATATTAAAGATAAAATCCCTGAGTATGATGTTATAATAGTAAACTTAGAAGAGGTTCCATTTGAATCCATAATCAAAGAACTCAATGAATTTAGAGATTATATGAATGTCTTAAAATATAAATTAGGATTCATCGCTGAAAATGTATTATTGGCATATAAGGATGATGTTGTATTAGACAAATATGTCTCAGAAATTTCTGACGATGCGGAGAGTATAGAATAAACTTTACTTTTATTATTAGTTTCTATTAGATTTTTATTAGTTTATAATTTCTCAGTCTTATTTTTATTATTTTTAAGTTATATTATTTTTAATGTATTCGTTTGTTTTTGGTGATTTAATGAGAATTGCCATAACTGGAACTCCGGGAGTGGGAAAGACAACAGTATCTAAAGTTTTAGGAGATAAGTTAGGAATAAAAGTTATAGATATAACTGAGGTTGTTAAAAAATATAAACTATATAAGGAAAAAGATATTGATATGGACTCTTATGTCATTGATTTTGAAAAATTAGAAAACTTTATTAAAAAAATTGAAGATAAAGAAAAAACTATAATTTTAGATGGACATGTATCTCACTTATTAAATCCTGATTACACGATAGTTCTTAGATGCAATCCAGTGATTATTAAAAAAAGATTAGAAGAGAGAGGATATAAGCCAAAAAAGGTTTTGGAAAATGTTCAAGCAGAAATATTAGATGTTTGTTTATGCGAAAGTAAAGGTAAAGTTTATGAGATAGATACGACAAATAGAGATGTTGATGATATTGTCAATGAGATTATTGAAGCAATAAAACATAAAAAAGAGAGAAAGGGTATTGTAGATTGGACTACCAAATATTTTGATTATTTAATCTTAGAAATTAAATAATTGCCTAATAATAGAGCGTCAAAATCTGCTGTTAAAAAGCTTTTTATTGCATCCTTTTCGTTGCAAACTATTGGCTCTCCATGTATATTAAAAGAAGTGTTTAAAACTACTGGAACTTCAGTTATGTCATATATATATTTTATTAAATTATAATATGTCTCATTTGATTCTTTTTTTAATGTTTGTGGCCTTGTAGTTTTGTCTACATGAACTACTCCTTCAATTTCTTTTATTTTATCTTCTTTAACTTTAAATATTTGTGTCATAAATGGAGAATATCTTGGATTTATTAAATAATCCTCTATATACTCATAAAGTATTGTAGGAGCAAATGGCATAAACCAATCTCTTTTTAATTTTTTGTTTATTTTTTCTTTATTTTCTTTTGTAGGTAAAGACAATATACTCCTATTCCCTAAAGCTCTTGGACCAAATTCCATTTTACCTCTTGCTATACATACAATATTATTTTCAACTATTAAATTACCAACAACCTCTGGAATGTCCATTTCTTCAATAAAGTCTATTTTATAATCTTTAAGTTTGTTTTTTATATCTTCCAACGTTTTTTCAACATTTTCATTTTTAATTTCATATCCAAAGTATGTATTTATTAAATTAATTCTGTCTATTCTTTTATCAGCTAAACTTGCTCCTAAACAAAGCCCTTCATCACCCATAAAAGGAGGGACAAATAAATTATACTTTTCAGCAATTTTTGAGTTTAACTTAACATTCTGTGCCACACCTCCAACAAATACAACATTATCTATATCAAATTCATAGGTTAAATTATCTACTGCCTTTAAAACAATATCTTCCAAAGTTTTTTGAGCAAATTTTGATATTTTTACTTTATCTTCAAAAGATAATTTATCTTTGTTATTTAGATAAGGAATCATAAGTTTTTTTAATGCTTTGGTAGCTTCATATCCAACAACTCCTAAATAGTTTTTGAATGATTTTATCCCCTCAATATAATCAATAACTTTTAAATTTATATTATCTTCACAATCAAAAGAAGATAATGACATAACTTTACCTTCATCTTTCATTGGTTTAAAACATAGTAGTTCAGTTATTGATGCGTAAAAATCTCCAACTGAGTCTATTAAATCACTCTGAGCAATAATTTCTAAATCATTTTTATTAGCAATTGATGCCAAAAAAGAGAGTCCATCCCCTCCCCCATCAATTGAAATAACTAAGGATTCTTTAAAATTTGATAATTTATATAGATATGAATGTGCTATATGATGATAAATGTATAAAAATTTTTTCTTTATTTTATTTTGAAAATTTTTTAGCTTTTTTAATCTCTCTCCTCTCCTAAAAACTCCTCCAACAGAAACATATCCAATATTTTCAGCATCAACATTGCTTAAAATATAATTTATAGAATTTTCTGGGAAACCCCTTTGATTTTTTTTTCTTGTAAATCTTTCTTCACTAATTGCATATAAAATATTGTTTTTATCAATTAATGAGGCACTTGCGTTATGTCCATCACATAACCCTAAAATCATATAAACACCAAAAATTATAGTTCTCCAATTGCCTTTAATTTTCTTTCAATTGTATTTTCTTTATCTTTTCTTTCATCAATTTTTAAACTACTTACAACTCTATCCACATCATTTAAGACAGTTGAATGTGCCTCTTTAAATGCTTTTAAAATCTCATCTAAGTCTCCCTCCAATACTGTACCCATTGCGTTTGTCTCAACTTTTAAGTTGTATTTTTTAAAAACATCAATAGCCTTTTTAATATACTTTGAAACACTTGCACCTTTTCCTAATGGGATTATTGAAACTTCTGCCACAACTTTTCTCACAATTATCACCTAATAAAAACAAAAATAGATGTAAAATTTTTAAAAGATAGTATAAAAAATAAAAGAAATTATAGGATTTATTCTAATTCTTTTAATGCTTCTTTTAAGATTTCTTTAACTTTTTCTAATTTCTTAGCTAACTCTTCATTCTCTTTCTTAAGTTTTTCAATTTCTTCTTCTAATTTCTTAATATTTGCCAATTTTTCTTCTATGTCTTCTTTTCTTACAAC
>JALVUY010000184.1 GCA_027023665.1 Methanocaldococcaceae archaeon | reverse complement strand
CTGTTGAGACAGCAACTATAAGCTTATCAGCCATATCTTTTAGGCGTTGAAGTAATCTTAAATGTCCTATATGGAACATGTCGAATGTTCCGTAGGTTATTATGGTTTTTGCCATATATTCATTCCTTTGAAAATAGTTTAGAAACTATATCAATTATTTGTTAACAGTTTTCTGTTTTTTACAAAAACCATAAGAGACTTGTTTAATTGTTTAATACTATATCAATAATCTTTTGACCCTTCATAGGAACAAAAATAGATTTAATATCTTTTTTACCATCTCTTTCTATCTCTACAACATATAATCCACTTGTTACTTCACCAAAACTATAACCATAAATCCCACCTATATAACGGCTAGATATTGGATTTCGGTTAGATTCATCAATATATGCATAATTACTTTCATTAAAAGTATCACCATTATCAGCATGATATTGTGTTACGGGATATATTTTTACTGTAGCATTATTTATATCAGGATTATAAAGTGTTCCCTCTTTTTCAAGGTGAATATAAAGTTTTTTAGTTACTCCCTCAAACTCTGCAATAGCATCATTATGAGCTTGTATTTGTCTATAGGCATTAACTATAGTTCCTTCACTAACATATTCACCACCTAATACATCAGGACTATTTCTTAAAAAGAACTCAAGTGAATATAAAACTTCTTCTGTTGGGTCACTATACTCTTCTAAACCATTTGTATAATCAGATAGCATATTTAGAGTTTTTAAATAGTTTGTAATTTTTAATGCTCTTTGTTTATCTGTTAATGTAAAATATGTTGCTAAAAACGATAAAACAGTTGATGAGACATCACTACTTTCACTATTTTCTTCATCATTGGTTAGTGTGCTTTCTTTGGTACACTTTGCTTCTACTCTATAGTTATGAGAAAATGTTTTATTAGAATAGACACCCAATACTGTCCATAGTTTAAGCTTATCTCCTTTAATAATATATGGAAGTTGTATATCCTTTTTCGTAGTTGCATTAGAAAGCTCTTCATCCCAATTTTTATATACTAATTTTACCTTTTTTTTGTTTGTTGGAACAGTATTAATTAAATTTCCATGTTTATCATAGTTATCTAAAATATCAATTTGTAAGTTTGGACACTCATCACTTTTAAGCCATTGAAAAAATACAACCTGTTTATCTGTCCAAGAATGGAATCTTGATACATCTTTAAAGACTCCATAGGGCCATTGATTACTAGGATTTAGATAAGCTTTTTTAGGATTATTCCAATCATCATATTGTGACTTAAAAAAACCACTAATTATTGAACCATTACCTTGCCATTTATAACCATCTACTATTATATTACTTCCAACATTTATACTAGGAGATATATTTGTAACTGATTCTCTTGTGCATTCTGCATAGAGTCCTTCACTATCTGTTGTATCTGTGAATTCAACAGCAGTAACCAACCAATCATCATCATCAAAAAAAGATTTTATTCCTACATTCTCTTTGCCTATTACAAATGGTAAATTAACATTTTTAAAAGTTCTATCTATTTCACGACCATGCCATGGTCCAACTGAAATATTTACTTTTTGGCTATTACTTTTTGTATAGATTTTTAGATGTTCACAAGCAGTTTGATTAATAAACCATTGAAAAAAACCTACATTTTTATCATAGTAAGTATCTTGTGTTTGTGTCATATCTTTTGTTACACCAAAAGGATAAGGTCCTTGATGATCCCTATCACTAACAACTGCTCTATAACTACTCATAATACTACCATTCCCAATCCATGTATCTCCAGCTAGTGAAAATATTGGGAATACTCCCAATATTATTGCTAACTTTTTTTGCATCTTCTCTCCTTAAGATGTTTACTTGCTACTCTTTACAAACAGCACTAATACGATTTCCATCTAAAGTATTAGCATTCGTTTTAACTTTAATAATATAGTAATCTCCATACTTACCATTATGATTACTAGGTGCTTTTATGGTACAAGGTAATCTATTGTTACACGACGTACTACTCCAACTAGAGTCATTCCAAGACTTAATATTTATACCATTAACAGAAGTAGAAACTCCATTTCCATTAGGGTAATGTCCAGATTTTAAAACTAAAGATTTACAATTACTACTTGTTTGCCATTGAAATAAAGTCATTGCTTTATTATCAGACAACCCTATAGCTACATCTTGATAAATCCCATCTTTTTGTCTATTATAGTCTTTATTTGAATCTCTAATAATAGAACTTTGTCCTCCAAACTTATAATTTAGAGGCAATTCTATAGATGTTTCATCTAACATAGTTACATCTTTACCGTCATCATTTTCTGTACACTCTGCAATAATCTTTTGTACTTTAGAAAGAGGTTGTTGTGATGTAACAATAATATTATTCCAACCATCAACATAATCTACAGTTTTTGGAAGAGTAGTTTTAAAAGCTTCCGATACAACTTCATTGTTCCATGCTTTTGTATATATTTTTACTTTTAATGGTTCATGTGGATTAATCCATGTATGATATTTTTTTCTATATGCATCACTTGCCATAACACCAATTTTCAATTTTTTACAATTATTTGTTGCTCTCCATTGAAAAGAAACAGTAGAAGGGTTAGAGGAGTGTACTTGCATATCTGCTTCATCTCTATAGCAACCCCATTGACATCTATATCTATCGGCTGTATTTAGTATTTCTGGTCTTATTAATGAACCTGCACCGTCAATAATACTAGTCTGTGAACTTGTTAGTGATGTATTTTTAATAAATGCAATAGGATCAATGAGTCCATCTCTATCTATTAAAGCTGTTGTTTTATAATAGCCGTTACCCATATCATTAGGATATAAATCCTTTTGTATTTTTGTTCTAACTTCTAAATGTAGATGGGGACCAAACTTGCTTATATTACCTACTGTTCCTATTACTGTACTAGTTTTTACTGGTATCTCATCTACTGTAAGATATGATTTTGGTTTAATGTGATAATAAACCGAATAATATATTTTTCCATTAATATTATGTTTCATTACTACTGCCCCACCAATAGTTGATTTAAAAGGAATTATTCTATAAATTGTTCCTTCAGCTATTGGATAAACATTTTGTCCAACATCATTGCGACCTGGTAGGCTAATATCAACACCTGGATGAAATCCTCCCATCACACTATAATATGCTTTAAACCCATTATAAGTTGAATCCCAAGTATCAAAATTTTTGACAGGCCAATTCAAACTAGCATGTGATTGCACTAATAAACTAAAACTGATTATTAATAGACTTTTTTTCATCTTTTTTCCTTTAATTTAAATTTAAAATAAAACCCAAAGCTAAAAACCTCTAGCTTAACCTCTATTGCCACACAAAAGCAGTTAAATTTCCATCTAAACTACTATTAGATTCAACTTCTCTACTTTCATTATTATCACAACTACTATCTCTAATAATACTAGGATTTCCAACCCATTGAATTTCAGTAGAGATAAGATATGTAAAAAATATACTAACTATTAATATAATTTTAATCATCGTTTCTCCATTTCTTTAGATTCATTACATTTGTTTTACTTTTAAAATCAACTTTATCTTTAAGAGTTTTCATATCAGTTTGTATAATCTTTTTCTCATTTTTTCCTGTCTGTATATTTGGTAGTTCAACTTCAATTGTAGTTTGACCATTCTTATCAGGAGGAGGAAGCATTATATTTTTACTTGTACCTTTAACTGTTCCTATATAAACTCTATCTTTTTCAAATTTTGTATCATTACTTGCATTCTCTAATTTATTTTCCTTTTCAAGTGTTTTCTCTATTTCAGAAGCAGATTTATTTACTAAATCTTCTCTTACTCCTCCAAGTATATTTTTTGTTAATTCTACATTATTGGTTTCATTTTCCTTACTATTTTTACTTGTCATATTCTCTTTAAATGCAGTCTTTTTATTTTTTTCTATAGTTTCACTAATTTTTTTATTTGAATCACCTTTTTTTGTTTTCTCAAAAGTAGGTTTGGGTGCAGTATCTTTTATCTCCTCATTTAACTTAGTACCAATATGATTTGTATAAGGTAACTTTCTCTCTATTCCATTTTCATCAGCTGAATATCTAGCACTATTTAAGGCTACTTTTGCCATCTCTGCTCTAGTTAGATATCTATCTGTATTTGTATCAGTTATAACTCTTTTACTTTTAAGAAAATTTGCTGATTCACTTTGAGATAATTTTTTATGCCAAAAGACATCAACCACATATTTAAATGCTAATCCTCTTGTTACTTCCATACTCCCATCATAATCATAACCCTTTTTAGAGGCTAACTTAAGATAAGGAACTTGCCAATCTGCATATGGATGATTTGCTTTATACTCATCTCTAAATTTCTTAGTTTTGTAGTAGTTATCTGATAATGTTACAACTTTTACTAACTCTTGCCATAGAGTATTGTTATTTGGTCCATATTTAGTATAGTCTGAATCCCCATATCCCTCTATAATCCCTGCTGAACATAAAGCAGTAATATACTTATCTGACCAATTATGATTTAAGTCTGTAAATTGACAACTGTGTCTATTTTTTGGTTTAGTATCTTTCTCATTTAAAGAGAAGTTCGTTTTTACTTGTTTTCCACATTTTGCATAGAGTTGATTGTTTTTTCCTGCTTTTGTTTTTACATTTATAAGAGTATAGTTCGGTGAGCTATTATAGACACTAATAGTACAAGGTAATTTATCACAGCTTCCATATTGTTTCCATTTAGAACTACTCCAACCCTTAATTAAAACATCTTCAACATCTTTAGATACAAATCTTTTAGAGACTTCATCATAGTTATATAGAGTTATCTCTTCACATTTATCTTTATCACTTAAAACTTGAAAAGATGTCTCTGCATCATATCTATCTGATGTAACAGCTAAATCATGCACTCTTCCATAATTATTTTGCCCATTCTCTCCTGTAGTAGATATAAGAGAACCATTACCTAAATGATAGTGATTATTTTCAAGCTTTGTCATACTTAGAGATAATGGTTCTAAACCATTTTGATTTAATTCATCAACAGCATTTCTACAATAAGCATATATTGGAGTAACTTTGCTTATTGGTTTTGTACTTGTTATAGCAATAGTTGTCCAAAGATGTTTTAGCTCTAAACTTATACCATCTTTTTCACTATATTTTCCAACAGGTAATTCAACCCTATAAGAACGCTCTACCTTTTTTGATTTCCACTCTTTCATACTTATAATTACATCTTGCCCCATATTAACTTCTGAATGAATATCAATATGACTACATCTCATATTATCTCTTAAAACTTGAAAAGTTACAGTTGAACTTTTTCCTTTATGTACCTGCATATCTGCTTCATCTTTGCTCCCTCCCCAAGTTTTTGTATCATTTGGATTAATAAGTGAGCCTGTTCCATCGTAAATACTATCTCCTAGTATTGTCACTGAACTAAATATTAAACTAGCCACAATTAAACTAATTTTCATTTTTCACCCTTTCTAATAAATTTTAAAACCTAAACTTCTTAACCCCATCTTCAACAAAAAATGTAGGCACAGCACCTTCTAAATCAACTTTTTGCCAATCATACTCTTCTGATTTTATACCATTATCAGTGACTACTTTACTTGCAAAACGATAAAGGTCACCATTTTTATTAATAATATACCAATTCTTCTCTACTGAGAAAAACCACCATTTAATGTTAACAGTTGAGTTTCTAATTTTTTTAATATCTGATTGAAGTCGATTACTTGTAATTGTTTCATTTAGAGAATCATCTGAATACTTTATCTCATATTTATCATCTGTATTTATTGGAATATTGTCTATACTAATAGTATTTTTATCCAAATTTACTTGTGCAATATTTTTACCAACTACTCCCCATCCTGCTGTAGAGTTTTTAATAGGCATTAGAGAATAAACAGTTACTTTTTTTGAACTATTAGCCAAAGAGATATACCATCTTGTATTCATCTTATCTGTATAGTATCCCCAAGATACATTATTTGTTCTTGTTAAGATTTTATCTTTCTCTGATACTTCTGTATTGTTGTTTCCATACTCAAGAGTAAAAATATTTGATGTCGCTGTTACACCTGAACGAATAGGATAGTTTGCTCTAAAATATATTTTATTATGTTTGTCTGAATCTTTTATTTTAAATGTTGCACTATGATTTGTTAAGAATCTTCCATCTTTCCCAACTATATAGCCTAAATATTCCCATCTATTATTGTCATAAGAGTAATCAATATATTTTTTATCTGATGTATTTTGTGATTGTATAGTTACAGTAAATACATCTTCTTCATAACTAGCTTTTATTCTAAAATATTCACCTTCTGGATGCATAACTTCACCATCTACTACTTGAAGTATATCTGCATTATTTAACTCATTATTCTCTATGTATTTATTGTGATAATCTGCAATAGCACAAAAGTACCAAGTTCCACTATTAACTTTTGATGGTATATTTAAGTTAATATTTTCAGAATCAGAAGTATCCTTAGTTGATAAAGATGATTCTGCTTTATTTAAAAACATATCCGATACTGTACAAATAGAGTCTTTAGATAAAAAGATTCCAACTTCAGGATATGCTTTTTCTTCTCTTGTTCCTTGATATTTTTGTTTAACATATGCTTTAGCACTATTTCCATTTAAATACAAAGTAACCCAATGAGCAAAAAAGTCATCTTTTGAATTTGGATTAGAATTGTTGTTATTATTGTTATTGTTGTTACTATTATCATTCTCTGTACAATCTTCACCCTTTCCACAATCTAATGACCTAAAGATTCTATTAGCACTCTTAACTTTTCCTTGAATTGCAGATATATTAGGCAAATCAACACTCTCTTCTTGTTGGGAACTATTCCCTCCACAACCTATCAAAAACAGTCCTATAATGACTATATACATTAACCTTTTCATCTCTATCTCCTAATTAAAATTTGGAAGCTCTATTTTTTCAGGTGCAATAACACCTTTAATATTTTCCTTATCTGTTGGACGCTCCATTACGCCATGTTTTGCATCTTGAACACCTATCTCTTTTTCTCCTTTGCTATCAACAATAATAGCAACATGCCCTTTTCCTTTAGTCCCTTTTGTATTTTCATCATAACAGACTACATAACCTTTTAGGTCTTTATCTGTAGGTAAGCCAATATCCATTTTCCCTTTTTCTTCATAATCATTACACATCTCTTTAGCCGAATCATATTTGACATCTTGACCATAAACAGTTGTTATGAGTCTAGTATCTATAGTCTTTTTTGTATCAGTATAAGGGGACTGCTTTCCTATATTCTCTTTAGCTGTTTCTACAATAGCATTTGGTAATTCATCGGTTGGAGTCTCTTTGATATTTACTGCTTTTGGTAATGAATTTTTAGGTATAAAGAAACTCTCTTCTCTCTCATCTGCTTTATCATCATTAAATAGAGTTGCATTTAATTCTGCAAGAGACTCTGGGTCATCTTCAAATATTTCTGTAAATAAATCTTCAAGAAATTTTAATATTTCAATATCACTTATCTCTTTATTGTCAGGAGTAATACTATATGGTAACTCTCCTCCTGCAAATGATGGAGATTCTTCTTTTGAAACTCGACTACATCTCATAACAAGTGTTGCAAGTTCCCATCTTAATAACTTTTCGTTCATAAAGTCAGGAATATATAGCTTAATTGCAGGT
>JALVUY010000183.1 GCA_027023665.1 Methanocaldococcaceae archaeon | reverse complement strand
TGTTAAAGCTGATGCTGACAATGATGACTTAATAATAGGTAAGTGTGTATATAATGGGGTTTTAGGTGAAGGAGAAACTTATGATTTAGGAAATGGATATGAAGCTAAAATAAAGGCAGTTTTAGAACCGACTACTTCAGGAGCTCCATCAAAAGTAGATGTTCAAATATTAAAAGATGGTAAAGTAGTAGCAGAGAAATTTGACTATGCAAATACAACAAATCCACTAGTATTAGTAAGCGGTCCTGTAGGTGTAATAGTAGTAAATGCATATAAGAATGTTGCTGCAACTACAGGATATGCTGATGTATACTTAGTAAATGACATAAAGAGATTACACTTAGGAGACAAGTACGAAGGAGATTACAAAATATATGCAGTAGTTCAAGATCCTACTACTGATCAAATAGAAATATCTAAAGATACAGATATTACAGATAGTGGTGTTCCAATAAAAGGAGAAGGTGAAGTTGATAATAAGCTAATTTGTGGTATTGCATTAATAGATGACACAGATCCTACAAATGATGACAATAAATTAAGCTCAAAAGGAGATACATTCTCAGCAGTAGATGATTACTTTAAATTGAAAGTAGATGATGTTGTAGATTCAAAATCAGGAGACTACAAAATATATGTCTATTCAGATGTAACAAAAGATGCAACAGTAGGTTTAGGACAAACAGTTAGTGTATTAAACGCAGATATAACATTAAATGGAATTGAAGCTACATCAGAACAAGCAGTTCCAATAACAGCACCAATTGCAAAATTAGATACCGAAGTTAGCTTAGACTCAGCAGATAAAAACTTGGTCTTAGTTGGAGGACCAGTTGCAAATAAATTAACAAAAGAACTCCAAGATATGGGTAAATTACCAGTTCCAATTAACAACACATCAGGACCAGTTATCGAAATTATCAAAGGTGCAGCAAACGGACACGATGTTGTTGTAGTTGCTGGAGGTAACAGAGAGGCTACAAGAGAAGCAGCATTATACTTAATCAAAAACCTCTAAATCCTTTAACTTTTTCTTTTTTTATTTATAAGATACATCCATATATTTAAATTAATTATAAAAGAGATACTATTAACCATAGGACAACAACACCCAATCCCGTGTAGTCTATACTGTCAATTTCAATGGATATTATTTTATGAATGTCTATAATTTCCTATATTTAACTACACCGGGAAAACTCCCTAGTGGTATATTCAAAAAGAAGGGTGAAAACAATGAAATTTTTCAATAGAGAAAAAGAGATCAATGAAATCTTACATATTATAGAAAGAGAGCCTGAAGATATCTATTTTATATTTGGGCCAATAAATTCTGGCAAAACTCTTCTAATAAATGAAATAATCAATAATCGATTAGACAGAAATAAGTATGTAATATTTTATATCAATTTAAGAGGATATTTTATCTCTAAATATGATGAATTTATTGAAATATTATTTGAAGAATATAGTGAAGATAAAAAACCATTGGAAGTTATTAAAAGTATAATTAAAGATATCCCAGTGGTTAGTGGAATTCCAATACCTAAGAATACTCTAAACGAACTATTAAATAAAAAAACAACTAAAAATGTTTTTAAATACATTACCAATATTTTGTTAGAATTAAAAAATCAAGGAAAACAACCAGTTATACTTCTTGATGA
>JALVUY010000182.1 GCA_027023665.1 Methanocaldococcaceae archaeon | reverse complement strand
TTTCCACATATAATTGATTATAAAATATTCAGAGAAAATAATAAAAATAATATATTACTATGATTTATTATTATTAAAATTGGAAAAATCTCGAGACCACATATTACTTATTATGAACAAATTAAGAATTATATTAATCTTTTAATCTCAAAATTGTCTAAAACAAAAATTTCAAAGTTATACTTTTTTGCCTTACTGATAATTTTATCATCTGAATCTAACAAACAGAATATTATTCTAATATTCCTATTTGTTGCAATTGGAAGACTTTTTAATTTATCTAAAACTTTTGCAATTTTTTCCATTTTTCTTAAAGCCCTCTTATTATTAGTTTCTATTTCAGCAATAACTAATTCTTTTTGATTTATAATAACTAAATCAGGTCTAAAACCTAAATTAGATATTTTAGTTCCAGAGGATTCAATATATTGGCTACCTTGAAACATCTTCAATAACTTTTCCCTCATATAGTTGTGATAAAAACCTTCTGAGCCAATCTTATCTCCATAAACGGCTATTTTTAAATTTTCTATTGCCTTTTCTATTGCTTTATTTTTCAACTCCCTATTTATCTCATTAAGTTCATCTATAATCTTTAATATCTTATCTTTAACTTTTAAAGTTTCATCTCTTTGCATTTTTTCACAATTTTATCTAACTCTATCAATGCCTGTATTGGAGTTAAGTTGTTAGTATTTATATTGGCAATTTCTTTCAATAAACTTTTTACACTGCCATTCATTTCTTTATTTAAATTTTCATAAACTTCATATGCTCTATCAACAACTTCCTTAGGTAAAACTAATTCAGCAATCTTTATTCCATAACTTTCCTTACTAACTCCTCTCCTAATCTTTCTATCAAACTCTAAAGTTTCTCCCTCTATAATTCTAAAATGATAATTCTTAACTCCTTCTAAGATACTCTCAAGTTCTGCCAGTTCATGATAGTGAGTAGCAAATAATGTTTTAGCCCCTATTTTGTGTATGTATTCAACAATAGCCCACGCTAAGCTTGTTCCATCTTTACTTCCAGTACTCTTTCCAACTTCATCTAATAGTATTAAACTTTTACTCGTTGCATTTTTTAGTATTTGACCGACTTCAGCAATTTCAACCATAAAACTACTGTATCCTCTTGTAATGTCATCTACTGTTCCAATTCTTGTGAATATTCTATCTACAACTCCAATGACAGCATATTTTGCTGGAACAAAGCAACCAATTTGAGCCATTATAGTTATTAAGGCAGTCATTCTCAAATATGTTGATTTACCTGCCATATTAGGGCCAGTTATTAATATAATTCTACTATCTTTAGTTAATGTAACATCGTTTGGGACAAATTTAGTATTAAGTTCAACAGTTGGATGCCTTCCATCTTTAATAATTATGTCATAACCGTTATTTACCTTAGGTTTAGTATAATTATACAATACAGAAACCTCAGCAAATGTTGCCAATACATCTAACTCTGCTATTTTTAAAGCCACTTCTCTGATTTCATCAATTCTTTCGGCAATTTTATCTCTAATTTTTATAAAGAGTTCATACTCTAAATTTTTTATTTTTTCATCGCACGCCAAAATTTTATCTTCTATTGATTCCAATTCCTCTATTGTATATCTTTCAACATTTGATAGAGTTTGCTTTCTCTTATAATACTTTGGAACTAACTTAATTTTTGACTTTGGAACTTCTATATAG
>JALVUY010000181.1 GCA_027023665.1 Methanocaldococcaceae archaeon | reverse complement strand
AATTTTTCAATATCTTCTAACCTAACAGTTCCAATATTAATAACATTTTTATATTCATACTTCAGCATAATCTCTCCCACCATTTATTTTACTTTTTATTTTTAAATTATAATTATTATAATCATTATAATCTTTGTTTTTATTTTAAGTAATGATTGTAAAGAGCTCCCCCAAACAATCCTTTATATTTTCTTATAGATGGAGAATTCTGCCAACTCAAGTTTCTAAGAACATGATAGTAGCAATTTTTCATCATCATAGATAGTGGAGAGTTTTCATCATAGGGATGTTTTGGACATTTATATCTAACATACTGCATAAACATGCAGATCTCATTAAGTTTGTAAAATGTCCAATTTAGTGCATGTTCTACCCCCCAAATAAAGCCAATTTTATCTGGAACTTTAAATAAAACTCCTGTAGCCTTATCAAAATTTGCAAACTCATAAGGATTATGATGTAAAGGAATTATTGTATCTTTCAACCCACCAGTCTCTGTGGCAATTACAGGAGTACAGTATGCCATTGACTCCATTTGAACCAAGCCACAAGGCTCCCAATATGATGGCATAACTGTCCAATCACTTCCTGCAAATACTAATGAAGATAAAGGAAGACAATAGCCAATTAACGCTAAAATCTTATCATCATATTCTTTAGTAAGGTTTTTTAATCTATCTTCAATTTCTTTTTCACCTTTTGTTAAAAATACAAATCTTATATCATGTTTCTCTAAAAGTTCAGGAATTGCCTCAAACATCGTATTAAATCCTTTTTGATATGTGGCTCTACCAACAAATCCAATTAAAGGAGTTTCAATATCCCCTTTTAACTCTCCATAAATCTCTACATCAGTGGCTGAAATTCCTTTATCTTTTATTTTATTCCAATCCTCAACATATTCATAAACCCCTCCCCTATAGAACCACGAATATTTTATTTTTGGTTTTATATTTTTAGCATCTTCTGCAGTATATGGAGATATATAGGCATAATCCTTTGGATTAAGTTTGTTATTTGAAAGGATAACCATCCTATCTATAATTTTTATTGGGTCGTATTCATCAATATCTATTCCATTTAATATTCCAACAAATGGCTTATTGTTTATATATTTCTTTATATATGGACAGTTTTTTATTTCTTCAGCGTGTGTAGGGCTTACAGTATTAACAGCATCAGCATATTTTATTCCAAACTCTAAAAAAGTCATAACTTCTCCTTTATATTCAACAATTGCTCCTTTAAACGCCTCATTATGAATAGTTAATGTTGTAGGAAGATCTAAAATATCACTACATTTCGCTATAGCTAAACCGCACATCCAATCGTGTCCAGAAACTACATCAACATCTTTAATATCATCCAAATAGCTAACTACTAAGTCGGCAAATATTTCATATTTAATAGGGTCCCAAATGTCTAAGCTGTTTATTTTTTCATTGCTAAATACTATAATATCTACTCCAGTTGTGGGATGCTTTGTTTTTAAAACATCAAAAGAAATTTTTGCTCCTTTATAAACAACATTTACTTTTTTAACGATCTCGTAAGGATAGTTACAGTATCTGTTATAATGGTTTAAAGTTAATACAAATACTTCATTATTAAAATCTCTTAAAAATTTAGGTAAATCTTTCATTACATCTCCTAAGCCACCATAAGATACTATAGGAGTCATTGTTGGAGCAAGAATAGCGATTTTCATACTTTATCACAACCTTTTTATATTATACATTATTAACACTTATAATGTTTATTAGATGTCTAATATTCAATATTAATCTTTAAGTTGTAGATTATATAAGCATTACTACTATTAACTAAATTAATAACAAATAATAAGATATTTAGTGAGATAATGAGAATTGCAATGATTACTTGGGAGTATCCTCCAAGGATTGTGGGGGGCTTGGCTATTCACTGTAAAGGGTTAGCGGAGGGTTTGGTTAGAAATGGACACAGAGTGGATGTTATAACAGTTGGCTACGATTTACCAGAATATGAAAATATAAATGGAGTAAATGTATATAGAGTTAAACCCATAACTCATCCAAATTTTTTAACTTGGACTTTGTTTATGGCTGAAGAAATGGAAAAGAAATTAGGTATTTTAGGAATTGATAATTACGATGTTATTCACTGCCATGATTGGATGACTCACTTCGTTGGGACTAATTTAAAGCATGCATGTAAAATGCCCTATGTTCAGTCAATACATAGTACTGAAATTGGTAGGTGTGGGGGATTATATTCTGACGATTCAAGGGCTATACATACGATGGAGTATTTATCTACTTATGAATCCTGTCAAGTGATAACTGTAAGTTATTCTTTAAAGGAAGAAATTTGTTCTATATTTAAAACTCCTGAAGATAAAGTTAAAGTTATCTACAATGGAATAAATCCATGGGAATTCGATATTAATATGAGTTGGGAAGAGATTTTAAATTTTAGAAGAAGTATTGGTGTTCATGATGACGAAAAGATGATTCTATTTGTTGGAAGACTAACATATCAAAAAGGAGTTGAGTATTTAATAAGGGCAATGCCTAAAATTCTTGAGAGGCATAATGCAAAGTTAGTTATTGCTGGAAGTGGAGATATGAGAAACTATTTAGAAGATTTATCTTACCAATTAAATATAAGACACAAAGTTATTTTTTTAGGTTTTGTCAGTAAAGAAATGTTAAAGAAACTCTATAAATCATCAGATATTGTAGTTATTCCCTCTGTCTATGAGCCGTTTGGAATCGTTGCATTGGAGGCAATGGCTTCTGGGACACCAGTGGTTGTTAGTTCAGTGGGGGGATTAAGAGAGATTATAAAGCATGAATATAATGGAGTTTGGGTTTATCCTAAGAATCCAGATTCAATTGCATGGGGTGTAGATAGAGTTTTATCTGATCCAAATTTTAGGGATTATATTGTAAATAATGCAAAAAAAGATGTCTATGAAAAATACAGTTGGGACAATATTGCAAAAGAAACAGTTAATGTTTATAAAATAGCCATTGAAATGATGAGGTGATTGATATGGAAGATATGTGGGGGAAAATTGGAGAAACTGCTGGAAGAGTTTATCATCTATTAGAGGGAGGAGAAAAGAGTTTGTCTCAGATAGAAAGAAGTTTAAGAAAAGAAGGATACAATACAAATATTGTAAAAATGGCTATTGGATGGTTAGCCAGAGAAGATAAGATATTTGTGCTAAAAGATGGAAATAAGTGGATTATCAAATTAAAATAAATAAAAATCATTGGAATTTATTTTTATTTTATTTTATTTTTTTATTTTTATATTTGTGATAAAATAGTTTTAAGTGATCTATATGAGCGGTATTGTAGGAAATAGCAGTTTATTAGTTAAAATTGGAGATTATGGAGAAATCAACTATTTATTTTATCCACATGTTGGATATGAAACCCATATATTTGATTCAGCATTGGCAATATACGACAAAAAAATAAAATGGCATTGGGATGATGATTGGAATATATGCCAAAATTATATTCCTGAGACAAATATATTTAAAACTGTCTTAGAAGATGATAAGATTATATTAACAATTAAAGATTTAGTTCCAGTATCTCACAATGTGTTAATTAGAAGATTGCATATAAAAAATAAATTGGATAAAAAAATATCCTTTAAATTGTTTTTTTACGAAAGTTTAAGAATTGGTGAAAATCCTACTGAAAATACTGTAAGATTCTTAGATGATAGAAATTGTATCGTAAAGTTCGATAAAAAATATATCTTCTGCATAGGTAGTGATAAAAAAATAGATTCATTTCAATGTGGAAATAGATACAGTAAGAATAGTGCCTATATAGATGTTGAAAATGGTATATTAAAAGAAAATAAAGAAAGTTCTGGGCTGATGACTGATAGTGCAATCTGTTGGAATATAGAGATTGATAAAAAAAGAAGTTTAGCATTTAATATTTATATAATTCCTCAAAAATTTGATAGTGATTTATCAATAATTACTGAACAGTTGAATATAATAAAAAATAACAGTGATCATATTAAAAATCTTTCATTAAACTACTGGAGAAACTATATAGGAGATATAAGAAAATATATAAATCCTGAATTAGCTTCTGATTGTAATATTTACTCTATTGCTAAAAGGGCGTTGATGATTCTATTAATGCTTTGTGACAAGGATGGGGGTATTATAGCATCTCCTTCATTATATCCTGACTACAGATATGTGTGGGGAAGGGATGGAAGTTACATAGCAGTTGCTTTAGATTTATATGGGATTAGAGGAATTCCAAATAGATTTTTTGAATTTATGTCAAAGGTTCAAAATGATGATGGCTCTTGGCTTCAAAACTATTATGTTACCGGAAATCCAAGATTAACGGCATTACAGATAGATCAAGTTGGCTCTGTATTGTGGGCTATGGATGTGCATTATAGATTAAGTGGAGATAGAAAATTCGTTAAAAGATATTGGGAAACAATAGAAAAAGCAGGAAATTATTTAAATTATGCTGGTTTAAACTTTACTCAATGTTATGATCTATGGGAAGAGAAGTTTGGGGTTTTTGCATATACAATGGGGGCAATATATGCTGGCTTAAAGTGTGCATACAGTATGAGTAAGGCAGTTGATAAAAGGGAGGAAGTTAAGCATTGGGAAAAAACTATTGAATTTTTAAAAAAGGAAGTTCCAAAGAGATTTTATTTAAAAGATGAAGGTAGATTTGCTAAATCTATAAATCCTCTAAATAAAGAGGTTGATATAAGTATATTAGGTTTAAGTTATCCATTTAATTTAATAGATGTAGATGATGAAAGAATGATAAAGACAGCAGAAGATATTGAAAAATCTTTTAACTACAAAGTTGGTGGAATTGGAAGATATCCGAGTGACATATACTTTGGTGGAAATCCTTGGATAATATCTACATTATGGTTGAGTTTATACTATAAAAGGTTGTCTAAAGTTTTAAAAGAAAAAAATGATGAAAGAGCAGAATATTTCTTACAAAAATCAAAAAAATTATTTGATTGGGTAGTAAAATATAGTTTTGGAGGTATGTTTCCAGAACAGATACATAAAGATTTAGGAATTCCAATGTCTGCTATGCCCTTAGGTTGGAGTAATGCAATGTTTTTAATCTCAATATACGAAAATGACAATATTATAATTCCATAGAAAAATAAATCTTTGAGATGATAGATATGTTAATAACATTCACTTTCGAAGTTCATCAGCCACATAGATTATATAAGAATAATATTAATAAAAAAGGGAATAATTTATGGAAAAGATATGTTGATACAAATCTAAATAAGGAGGTTTTTAATAAAGTGGCAAATAAATGCTACATTCCTGCAAATGAGTTAATTTTAGAACTTATTGATGAACATGACTTTAAAGTAAATTATTCGATCACTGGCTGTTTTATAGAACAATCTTTAGAGTTTAATGAGTATGTTTTAGATTTATTTAAAGATTTAGTTAAAACAGGAAATGTTGAGTTAATTGCTGAAACCTATCATCACTCTTTATCAAGTTTGTATGAGAATGAAGAGGAGTTTATTGAAGATATAGAATTACATAAAAAGTTGTATAAAGATGTTTTTGGAGTAGAGCCAAAAATATTTAGAAATACTGAATTAATCTACAACAACAGAATTGCAAAAATTACTAAAGACTTAGGTTTTGAGGCAATATTTACAGAAGGTACTGAGAAAATATTAAGTTGGAGAAGTCCAAATTATTTGTATCAATCTCCTGATGGTATGAAAATCTTGTTGAGAAATTATAGGTTGAGCGATGACATTGGTTTTAGATTTTCAGCAAGGGATTGGGATCAGTATCCATTAACCGCGGACAAATATGCTTTATGGTTAGCATCGACACCCGGAGAGGTTATAAATATCTATATGGATTATGAAACTTTTGGAGAGCATCATTGGAAAGAATCTGGAATATTTGAATTTTTAAGATACTTACCTATTGAAATTTCAAAACATGAACACTTAGAGGTAGTTAATGTAAATGAAGTCGTTAAAAAATTAAAACCAAGAGGAGAAATTTATGTTCATGAATTTGCTACAATATCGTGGGCAGACACTGAGAGAGATGTTAGTGCATGGTTAGGAAATAGAATGCAAAAAATATCCTTTGAAAAATTGAAAGAAATTGGAGAATTTATAAAAGAAAATAAAGATAAATTAAAAAAATCAGAAAAGTTTGATGAAATCTATAAAATATATAAAATTTTGCAGACAAGTGACAACTTCTATTATCAATGTACCAAGGGCTTTGGAGATCTGGACGTTCATATGTATTTTAGTCATTTTGATTCACCATTTGACGCCTATGCCTCTTATTTGAACATTTTGTATGACTTTGAATACTACATAAAAGAGGAGTTAAGCAAATGCAATAAAAATAATGATGAGATGAAAAAGTTAAATAATAGAAGTGATGATGATAGTAACGAAAAATTACATGTAAAAAATGATATAAAAATAAAAAACATAAATGACTACAATAGCAAAGAATGTAAAGAAAAGTGTAAAAAACCTAAAGATGAAAATGATAAATTTATAATAGTGTGAGGGAGAAATGATGAAAGAGAAGTGCGTTATATTTATTATAGATGGACTTGGAGATAGACCAAATGAAAAGGGATTAACTCCTTTAAAGGAGGCTAAAACTCCAACAATGGATAGAATGGCTAAAGAAGGAATATGTGGTTTGATGAACGCAATTGATATCGGAATAAGGCCTGGAAGTGATACTGCTCACTTATCTATTTTAGGTTATGATCCTTATGAAGTCTATACTGGAAGAGGGCCTTTAGAGGCATATGGAGTGGGTTTAGATTTAAAAGAAGGAGATGTTGCTTTTAGATGTAATTTTGCTACAGTTGATGAAAATTTTGTTGTCTTAGATAGAAGGGCTGGAAGAATTGGCCCAGAAGATGCTAAGGAATTAGAAAAGGAGATTGATGGCTTAGAAATTGATGGAGTTAAAGTTATTTTTAAATCATCTAATGGATATAGAGGGGCTTTAGTTCTAAGAGGAGAAGGATTATCATATAAGGTAAGTGACGGAGATCCTCATGAAGAGGGAGTTAAAGTTAATGAAATAAAACCATTGGATGATTCTGAAGAGGCTAAAAAAACAGCGGAAATTTTAAACAAACTATTGAAAATTGTTTATGAAAGATTAAATAATCATCCAATAAACATAGAAAGAAGAAAAAAAGGACTACCTCCTGCTAATATAATACTACCAAGAGGTGCTGGAATAGTTCCAAAAATAGAGAAGTTCTCTGAAAAATATAATATGAGAGGAGCCTGTATCTGCGGAACTGGTCTTATAAAAGGAATTGCGAGAATGATAGGCTTAGATTGTATAGAAGTTGAGGGAGCCACTGGTACTCCTAACACTAACTTTATGGGTAAGGCTAAGGCATTAGTAGAGGCATTAAAAGAATATGATTTTGTTCTGGTAAATGTTAAAGGAGCAGATGAGGCAAGTCATGATGGTAATTACAATCTCAAAAAAGAAGTTATAGAAAAAATAGACGAAATGCTATCTTATGTATTAGAGCATATTAATAAGGATGAGGTTTATTTTGTATTAACTGGAGATCACTCTACACCAATAGAGATGAAAGATCACTCAGCTGATCCAGTTCCAATAGTTATTTGGGGTAAAAGTGTTAGACCTGATGATGTTGAAGAATTCAATGAATTTAGCTGTGCAAAAGGTGCATTGCATTGGATTAAAGGAGAGCATGTAATGAAGATATTGTTAGATTTAACTGGAAGAAATGAAAAGTTTGGAGCTTAAAGTTTTTTTCATTTTTAAACTTTAATTTATTTTTTATATTTATTTTTTATTATTTAAAATTTATTTTTTTTGGTAT
>JALVUY010000180.1 GCA_027023665.1 Methanocaldococcaceae archaeon | reverse complement strand
TTATTGATATCATTTTATAAATAAATTTTGAAATATGAGTATAAGATATTACCAAAATAAATAAGTTATTACCAAAAATTATTTATATATTTTATAATTTAATTATTAATATTCAAGATATTTTTACAATAATTAAAGTTTATTAGAGGGGTGGTTATGGGTATAAAGTCCTATAAAAACCTTATAAAAGATAGAAATTTACATTCACTTCATATAGTTTTAACATCATTTTTAGGAGAGTTGGCTAATTTAGGAGTATTAAATCAAGGCACAACTAATGTAATTGGTTCAAAAATAGGAAAAAAGATTGGTAGATGTATTTCAGATTTAGAATATAAAATTCCAAATAATGATATAGAACTTATAATGTTTTTAATTGACTTTTTACAGATATGTGATGATACAATTATAAGAAAAGATAAAAATGCTATAATTATTGGAATTAAAATAGACAAATGCAAATACTGCCCAAAACAAATTGGAGAGGCTGAAATTCCAGGAAGTGCGTGTCCTATTCCTTCATTAATAACAAGTTTGTTATCATATTTAAAAAATAAAAATTATAGGATAAAATATTGGAATGGAACTAATCAACTACTAAAAAAAGAAAATGGCTATTGTTGGTTTGTTATTCAATGTAGTTAAACTAATTTTATTTTTATGTCTTCTTTTATCAATATGTTTAAATTAATGAAAAAACAGTAAATTTTTTAATACTTATTATTTAATTAGATTACAAAACAAAGTAAGAATGGTGAATAATTATGGGAATGCCTAAGGACTACAACATAGAAATTGAAAAACAAATACAGAAGAAATGGGAAGAAAGCAAAATTTACAAATTTGATGAAGAGAGTGACAAGCCACCATACATTATTGACACTCCTCCACCATATCCTACTGGTAGATTACACTTAGGACACGCTCTAAATTGGACATACATGGATATAATTGCAAGATTTAAAAGAATGAAGGGCTATAATGTTTTGTTTCCACAAGGTTGGGATTGTCATGGACTTCCTACAGAGGTTAAAGTTGAAGAGATGTATGGAATAACAAAATCTGACATTGACAGACAAAAATTTAGAGAGTTATGTATAAAATTAACTGAAGAAAATATTGAAAAAATGAGAAAACAGATAAAATCTCTTGGAATATCTATTGATTGGGATAGAGAGTATATAACTATGACTCCTGAATACATTAAAAAGTCACAAACAGCTTTCGTTAGAATGTATAAAGATGGTTTAATTTATAGAGGGAAGTTTCCAGTAAATTGGTGTCCAAGATGTCAAACTGCAATAGCATTTGCTGAAGTTGAATACATTGAAAGGGAGAGTAAATTAAATTACATAAAATTCCCCAGTGCTGATGGAGATGGACATATAATGATAGCAACAACAAGACCTGAGCTTATGGCGGCATGTGTTGCTATATTAGTGCATCCAGAGGATGAGAGATATAAAGATTTAATAGGTAAAGAGTTCATAGTTCCACTGTTTGGGCATAAGGTTAAACTGTTAGCAGATAAAGATGTTGAAAAAGAGTTTGGAACTGGAGCGGTAATGGTTTGTACTTTTGGGGATAAAACTGATGTTCTGTGGGTAAATAGGCACAAATTGGAAATTAAAAAAGCAATTGACGAAAAAGGAACTTTAACTGAAATAGCAGGTAAATATAAAGGATTAAAAACAGAAGAAGCCAGAAAATTGATTATAGAAGATTTAAAGAAAGAAGGATATTTAATTAAGCAAGAGACAATAAAGCAAAATGTTGGTGTCTGCTGGAGATGTAAAACACCTATTGAAATTATAGTTACCGAACAGTGGTTCGTTAATGTTAAAAAATTAATTCCAAAAGTTAAAGAAGTTGCTAATGAGATTAAATGGGTTCCTGAACATATGAAAATTAGGCTGTTAAATTGGATTGAAGACATGGATTGGGATTGGGTTATAAGTAGGCAGAGAATATTTGCTACTCCTATTCCAGTTTGGTACTGTCCAAAATGTGGTAATATAGTAGTTGCTAAGGAAGAGGATTTACCAATAGACCCAACAAAAACTGGCTATGTTTGTGATAAATGTGGAAATACAGACTTAATTCCTGAAACAGATGTCTTAGACACTTGGATGGACTCTTCAATAACGTCAATGGTTATAACAAAGTGGTTAGATGACGATAAATTTTTCAAAAAGCATTATCCTGTTCAACTAAGACCTCAAGGACATGATATTATTAGAACTTGGGCTTTCTATACTATAGTTAAATCTATTGCCTTAACTGGAAAAAAGCCATGGGATGAGATAGTTATAAATGGTATGGTGTTTGGAGAGGATGGGTATAAGATGAGTAAAAGTAGGGGTAATGTTGTAGAGCCAGATGAGATTATAGAAAAATATGGAGCAGACGCTTTAAGATTGTGGGCAAGTAATAGCGTTATTGGAGATGATGTTCAATTCTTATGGAAAGAAGTTGATTATGGATACAGATTCTTAAGAAAGTTTTGGAATGCCTGTAGATTTGCTAAGATGCATATAAATGATGAGATTATTGAAGAGTTAAAAAAACCATTAGATGTAAAGAATCCAATAGATTTGTGGATTTTAAGTAAATTACAGAAGTTAATTGATAGAGTTAATAGAGATTTGGAGAATTATAGATTTAATACAATAGTAGAAATTTACAAGTTCGTATGGCATGAGTTTTGCGACAATTATATAGAGATGGTTAAATATAGATTGTATGGTAATAATGAGGAAGTTAAAAAAGAGGCAAGATGGACTCTCTACTATGTAATAGACAAGTTAATAAGATTACTATGTCCATTTGCCCCACACTTTGCAGATTATATAGCTGAGATTTATAAAATCGATAATCTACACTTCTCATTCCCAGAGGTTGATGAAAAATTCTTAAATGAAGATATAGAAAAAATTGGAGAAATAGCCAAAAATACTGTAATATCTATTAGAAGATTTAAGGCAAACTCTGGAATGCCTTTAAATGCTCCATTAAAATATGTTGAAATATATACAGAGGATGAAGAGACGTATAACGCCTTAATAAAAACAGCAAATGACATTAAAGGAACTTTAAAAATTGAAAACCTTGAAATAATAAAAGGTAAGCCAGATTTAGAGTATAGAATAGTTGAAATAATTCCTGATAAATCTAAAATAGGCCCAGAATTTAAAAAGAATGCTAAGTATGTTATGGATCTAATTAAAAATGCTGATGAGGAAACATTGGATAAGATAATAAATGAAGGTCTAAAAACAGAGTATGGAGTAATTAGAAAGGAACATATTAAGGATGTTAAGAGGGCTTTATTCTGCGAAGGTGAGGAAGTAGATTCAGTAGATATTGAAAATGTATTGGCAGTGGCAGTTATTAGAAAGTAATAAAAAATTTTAAATAAAAATTTTTAAATTTTTAAAATTGAATCGAAAACAAAAAATTAATAGCAAAATTATAAAATTTTAGAATATAAAAATAAAAATAAATAAAAATTTTTTATTCATCATAAACTTTTATTCCGTTCTGGTTCTCCGCTACAAATGGAACAATTGAGACAATTGTAGCGGAGAACCTTCCAGCCTCCCAACTTCATCGGCTGGCAATCGGGGGGAACGGAAACTCCCCACATCTTCAGCTTAATAGCAGTCCCATTCGGGCTTAGTTTCCCCCACATATCGGGACTGCCACATTATAATATATTGTTAAAAGTATTATTTAAAATTTTACTTTTATTCCCCACTTTGTTCTAATCTCTTTAAATTTTTCTCTTAGTTTTTTAGTTATTTCTCCTACTTTTCTGTCGTTTATAACTCTACCGTCAACTTCAAATACTGGAACTATTTCCGCGGCTGTTCCTGTAATGAAAAGTTCGTCAGCAGTATAAATATCGTGCAATGTTAATGGTTCTTCAACAACCTCAATACCTTCTTCTTTAGCTAATTTTATAACAACATCCCTTGTAATTCCTTTTAATATACTTGAATAAACTGGTGGAGTTTTTAAAACGCCATTTTTAACAATGAAAATGTTATCTCCTGTTCCCTCAACTACAAATCCTTTATCATCTAATAAAAATGCTTCATCAACTCCTGCATAATTTGCCTGAATCTTTGCTAACACACTATTTAAATAATTTAATGATTTAACAGCTGGATTTAAAACATCTACTGGTAGCCTTCTAACTGAAACTGTTATTGCTCTAATCCCATCTTCTCCTAATAATGGAGGCATGGGAACAGTTATACAAAAAATAGTTGGTTTTTCACATTTTCTTGGGTCTAATCCTAAATCTCCTACTCCTCTTGTAACTACCAACCTTATATATGCATCTCTTAATTTATTAACTCTCAAAGTTTCTAAAACTACATTAATCATCTCTTCTTTTGTTAGTGGAATGTCAAGACATATAGATTTTGCAGAATCATATAATCTGTCAATATGCTCTTTTAACATAAAAACAACACCATCATAAGCCCTAATCCCTTCAAATACTCCATCACCATACAATAGACCATGATCAAATACGGAAATTTTTGCATCTTCTTTATCGACAAATTTTCCGTTTAAGTAAATTTTCATTAACCTCACCTTTACTTACTTATGCAAAATAACAAATTGATATTAACATTATTTAAAAATTTTCTTATCCTTATTACTAATAATCATTGTTTTTAAAAATTAAGTTATATTTTTATATTTTGATATATAAATATAATTTAAAAGAAAAATATATTTTTCTTTTTGTTTTATTTTTCCTTTTAGTAGTCTAATTTTAGTTCTCTATTGGTATCTCAGGTAATAGTTGCTCAAAACTTTTCATTACCTTAGGGGTCTGATTTTAAACTACATAACATCAGAATTGCCAGGCAATAGAGCAATAGCAACATTTCCATCCCCTTAGGGGTCTGATTTTAAACTGAGAAAGATGTTGATTATATGAAATATTATATGTAGTATTTCCATCCCCTTAGGGGTCTGATTTTAAACTGTATCCTTCGCTTTCAACGATATTGACGCTCTTAATATTTCCATCCCCTTAGGGGTCTGATTTTAAACGAGGTGATTTTATGAATAAAGCAGCTGTATATAATGAATTTCCATCCCCTTAGGGGTCTGATTTTAAACAGGACACGATTTGGAGAGATTTTAAGATATAATTGCTTTATTATGCTTCTATATTAGGGTTAATTTTTCGAAGGGTCAATAACTGTTGTTATTTATATACCTCCGAACTTATATATAAACTTTTCTATTTTAATTTAATCCTTTAAAAATCTTTAAAAATTTTAATATTAACTTATTTATTGGGGAAAATTAGAGATGAAAAACAAACTACCAAAATCTTTTAAAAATCTCAATAATTTAGTAAAATTAAATACTCAAATTTTTTAAAATAAAAGACCCTTCGAAATTTCTTAAAATTTCTTTAAATCAAAAAATATCGGATTAAAATCCCCTAAATCCAAAAATAATGGATTTTAGCGAGGGAAGGTAAATTATGAATAAGAGGCAATGCTTCCCTTAGGGCGGAGCCCTATGGACTAAGAATTTTAGCGAGGGGGTGATAATAAATAAAAAAGACAAAATAATGGGAGTATACCAATAGAGGAAGTTTTGCCCCTCTATGGTCTTATAACAAACTCCAAAAGCCTAATTTTGGATTGTAAATATCTCCTGATTTCTTTAAATATTCCAATGCAGTTTCTACATCTTTCTCTGACAAGCCAATGTTTAAAGCTCTCTCATAAATATCTTCCTCAGGGGCTAAACCATCATTTCTTAGACTAACGATTTCCCTAATAATATTTAAGACTGCATCCATCTTATCTCTTCTTGATTTTGGAGTTCCTGCTATTTTATCTAAATCTAATGTTCCTGATTCTGGGTCATAGGCTACTTGCTTTAAACATTCATCAATAATATTTATAGCAACTTCAGCATCAACATCTTCAACTTTATTTGATAATCTTGCCTTTGCATGCATTTCAGCTATTCTTACAATTGCCTCTAACTGCCTTGCAGTTATTGGTATAGGGTTGTCTCCTTCTCCCAACTTTCTCATCTCTAAGTAATATTTTTTAATCATTTTCTTTGCCTTTTCAGTTAAATATGGCATAATTAATTTAGTTTCGTCAAACTCTCCCAAGTATAAATCTTGATTCTCTTCTATGTATGCGCAACTTCTTGCATATATAATATAATATTTTAGTAGTCTCTCATCTACAACAATTCCATCAATGTCAATTGATCCCAAGATTTTGTAATCTTTTGTAGCTGATTCAATGTGTGTGTTTAATATATGCTCTGCTATCTCCTCATCTTCTTTCCTGTTAGGAATATCCATCAGTGGAAATATTAAGTCGAATCTACTTAATAATGGAGCGGGAATATCGATCTGCTCTATTACAGTTAAATTTCTATCAAATCTTCCCCTCTTTGGATTGCACGCAGCTAAAACTGCACACCTTGCAGGAAGTTTAACATTAATTCCTCCCTTATTTACATGTATTGTCTGACTCTCCATTGCCTCTAAGATGTATTTCATTACATTCTTATCAACTGTTAATTCATCTATACAAGCAGTTCCTTCATTAGCCCTAACAAAAACTCCTGGTTTAACAACCCAACCATCTCCAATTTCTGTTGCTTCCCTAATAACATTTGCAGTTAAACCTCCACCAGTGGCTGTTGTTACAGAGGCATAAGCATTTTGAGGAAACAGCCTTGCAATTCTTCTAAGCATAGTGGTTTTTCCAATTCCTGGGTCTGTAATTAATAAAATATGACTGTCTCTTCTTAAAGGAGTTCCATCTGGTAAGAATTTAAATGCTCCCTTTATCTGTTGCAAAAATATTGCTTTTTTAACCAAGTCATAACCTTTTATCTGTGAAATCATAAAGTTTGATAAAATGTCTATAATATTTTTCTTTTTTCCTAATTCGTTAAGGGTCTCTATCAATTCCTCATTTCCTAAAATATCTCTAACTTCAATTTTTTGATAGCTCTCTGCAATTTTAACATAGTTACTTTTAACGAAAATTTCAAAGACAGGAATTTTTGGCTTCGTTTTCTTCTTTAAAACTGTTCCTACAACATCCACTCTTCCAGAATAGATTCCCGGGCTGTTTTCTAAGAATACTTTTATACTTCTTGGAGGGTCGTCAGGGTTTTTCATTAAGTCAATTGGTTGCTGAATCTCTAACTCCTGTATATTTATATATGTAGATTCCTCGTAATCAATAACCATTTCTTCTTTGCAATCTCCATTGTTACAAATAACCTTAGGAAGTTCAAAGTAGTTATGTATTGTCTTATATTTTATATTTCCACATCTTGGACAGACATAACAGGCTCTTTTTAATAAAGCACAAACTTTTCCCGCCTTAACTATTACCCCTTCAAATTTGACTAACTTATTTATGTCAGACGAAGATATCTCTTCAATTAATTTCTCGCAACCTTTTGGGTTTTTGAATGCAATCTGTATTTTTTCCAATTCTTTATCTTCTCCAAATAATTCGATATACGCTTCTTTAAAAATATCTAAAATTATTTCTTCAATCTCCTTAGGTCTTTCTATAATTAAATCATTAACTTCACAAGCATCAGGAAAGTGCATTAAAAACTTTTCTATGTCAAATTCAAAAATATTATTTTTAATTAAGTTATTTGCTAACTCTTCTTTAATAAAACTCTTTATTTTATACTCATAATATGATCTAAAAACTTCTTCATCAAAATTTACCATAGTATCACGTAAATTATTTGGTCTTTAAATTATTTTGAATTTAAAATATTTAAATACAATATTCTTTAAATTTTAGTAGTGTTTACGATATAATGTTAGTAGTGGATTATGTTATATAAAATTAAAAATGAAATATTTAAATATATATTATCCATTAGAACTTTCTCTATACAAAACCCCAAAGTAATATGC
>JALVUY010000179.1 GCA_027023665.1 Methanocaldococcaceae archaeon | reverse complement strand
AATTAAAGGAGGGTAAAAATGAAGGTGGATATAAAGATAAACGAGGATTTTTGTAAAGGTTGCGAGATTTGTATAGTAGTATGTCCAAAAAAAGTTTATGAAAAATCAAAAAAATTAAATAAAAGAGGTGTCTATCCTCCAATCCCAGTAAATTCAGACAAATGCACATTATGTAACTTATGTATATTACAGTGTCCAGACCAGGCAATATCTATTGAGGTGCAAAAATAACAAAAATATTCTTATAGATTTTTATTTATAAATTTATCAATTACAATTTAACAATTAGAAAAGGATATAATTAAGTTACAGACTTAAATTTTTATTATTACTAAATATTATTACCAATTGAGAGATGAGATGATGATTCAAATAACTGTTATTCAGATAGACAATTACGGACCTTGGACAGTTACTCCAAATCCAAGGAGAGAAAGTGACTTACAGGCATTACAGAGTAGATTATATGCTGATTTAAATCTTATGTTTGGGGCACATAAAGGACTTGTATTTTATACAAGATTTGACAACTTAATTGCTATAACAAATGGAATTGATTTAATTACTCACAAAAGAATTCAAGAGAGTATAAGGAATAGGTATCCTTTTACTGTTAGTATGGCTATAGCTTCGGCAGAAACACCCTATGAGGCTCAAAAGTTGGCGACAGAAACATTACAAGAGTATGGAAGTGCTCAAGATGAAAATAGAAAAGAGGTTTTAGATGTAGCCAATGAGTTAGTTGTTGATGGATACGTTCAAATTGCTCACATTGATATAAACAACATTACAGGAACCTTTACAGACATCGTTAGTGCTTATGATACTTATTTAAATGTAAATAAGGTTAAATTATATCTTATGGAGGAACTATTAAAGCATGAGGCATTGCTGTTTTTTATAGGTGGAGACAACTTTATGTCTCCATCTAATGGTATGGATAAAGAAGATTTCTTAAAGATTTTTGATAAAATTAAAAATAAATACAATATTGAATTAAAGGCAGGTATTGGAATTGGAAAAACTGCAGAAGATGCTTCAAACTTGGCTGACATTGGATTAGAAAAAATCAGAATGAAGTTAGTAAATAAAAATATATGCGTTTTAAGACAAGAAGATATTATAGAACAAAATTTATCAACTAAAAAGTTATGCGAATTACAAAGGTGAATATTATAATGAATAAAGATAAATTGTTCAAATTAAATAAAAAGGTAGTCTTAGCTCCAATGGCTGGAATAACTGATGGAGATTTTTGTATGCAATTTAAGGATTTGTTTGGTATTGTGACAATTGGAGGATATAATTTAGACTCCTTAACTTATGAGGCAAGTATAAAAATGGAAAAAAGAGGAAGAAAAGAATTTGTAATAGATTTAGACGAATTTGAGGATTATATTATAAATGAAATAAAAAAGGCAAGAAATAGTAATTCATTAGTGTCAGTTAATGTTAGATTTGTCAATATAGACGAGGCATATGATAGATTATTAACTATCTCAAAATATGCTGATATTATAGAATTAAATTGCCATTGTAGGCAGAAAGAGATAACTTCATTAAGAATTGGGCAGGAATTAATGAGAAACAAATCTCTTTTAAAAGAATTTTTATCTATAATGAATAATTTAAATAAACCAATACTTTTAAAAATCAGATTAAATTATATCCCTTTAAGCAAATTAATAGAAAATTTAGATTATGTTAGAGATTATTTTGATGGATTACATAT
>JALVUY010000178.1 GCA_027023665.1 Methanocaldococcaceae archaeon | reverse complement strand
CCTTATAAGGTTTAGAAAAGTCTCGGTATCCCTAACCTCTTCCCTAACCTTTATCTCCGAGCGGTGGGGTCTCAAGGTATCTATGTAATCCACCGTAGCGGGTGAGGAGGTATAACCCTTTATGCGGTCGAGAATTTTCCCAAACTCCAACTTCTGTAAATCCTTTTCCCTCATCTCCTTTAAAGGTTTTAAATTCTCCCCTCCACCCTTAGGTCTATCGAAGGTTCAACACCAACTTTGGGTTTGAAACAAATTCCATTAACCTTTATAAGGTCAGACTCAAGATTTAATGACAAGTTATGGGCTGAAAGTTGGCAAAAAACTTTTGCAGGATTGAATTTCGTCTTAGAGTGTCAATAAAATGGCACACCCCAAGGAATTAATG
Organism: Methanocaldococcaceae archaeon; assembly: GCA_027023665.1. Taxonomy (GTDB): domain Archaea; phylum AGJL01; class Methanococci; order Methanococcales; family Methanocaldococcaceae; genus Methanocaldococcus. The sequence continues at coordinate 1,351 of JALVUY010000178.1, read as the reverse complement.
TCAATATAGGGTTGACCGAAAGGTTCAATTTTTGCTTGACTCCAATAGGTGGTTTTGGTATCCTTCTAACCCAAGTAATGGTCGGGTTCCTTAATAACTTAATAGGGCTGGACTCACCTTGGTTTTTATGTCCCTAGAAGGGATTGAAACTACTCCTCGATTTCCTCAAGTTTGCCTAATCCCTTGTTTTTATGTCCCTAGAAGGGATTGAAACCGCCAAAGACGACCTTTCCGACTATTGGTATCACGACGTCGAGTTTTTATGTCCCTAGAAGGGATTGAAACGTTTATAAAGTTTTTCAAGTAATTGTTTCTTATCTGTTTTTATGTCCCTAGAAGGGATTGAAACAACTGCCAAACCGTGCGGGGTCGAGATGCTTCAATCCTTCTAGTTTTTATGTCCCTAGAAGGGATTGAAACTCTACCCCCTACAACGCTTCCGCTAGCAAACTCTCGGGGTTTTTATGTCCCTAGAAGGGATTGAAACCTGTTTTTGATGACGTTGAAGAAGTTGTATTCAGTTAGTTTTTATGTCCCTAGAAGGGATTGAAACGGGGTAGGTTGGTGATGGATAGGCATATCCTCGATTTGTTGTTATGTCCCTATAAGGGATTGAAACCCTACTTTGGAACGCGATATTTTCGAAGGAAAAGGTGTTGTTATGTCCCTATAAGGGTTGAAACAGCTTTCTCTCCTCAAAGATTTTCCATAACCTTTGAGAGTTTTTATCTCCTTATAAGGGCTTAAACCAATCCAATAACCCTTAACATTCCAACACAATAAGCAACCAATTATCCCCTACAAGGTTTTGAAAAAGCTTAAGACCTCAAAAAGGGAAACCTTGTTTTTCCTCAAAAGGGTTTTAAAAATCCATTCAGACCACAACGGGGTTATTCGGTAAACTTTTCCCTACTCAAGGTGTTCATTGAAAACCCAACCGTTATAGGTGGGGGATATTTTGCGGAGATAATGTTTCCCTATGAAATTCGGCGTTGCGGTCTTTCCGGGGTCTAACTGCGATTACGACACCTACTATGTTATAGACGAGGTTTTGAATAAACCTGTTAAGTTCCTCCACTGGGAGGATAGGAAGATAGATGTCGATTGCGTGGTTATACCGGGAGGGTTTTCCTTCGGCGACTACCTAAGACCGGGTGCGCTCGCCGCGAGAACCCCCCTTGCGGAGGCTATATACGATTTTGCCGAAAGGGGGGGATTGGTTATTGGTATCTGCAACGGGTTTCAGATACTCACCGAAATGCACCTCTTACCGGGTGCGTTAATACCCAACCGCCAATTGAAGTTCGTTTGTAAACCGGTTTACCTAAAGGTGGAGAACAACCAAACACCT
>JALVUY010000177.1 GCA_027023665.1 Methanocaldococcaceae archaeon | reverse complement strand
CTTCAATAAAACTTAGAGATGAAGTAGGGGCAATTATAAAATTTCCAATTTATTTATTAAATAAAAAATATATTGTTTTACCAGCATTTAATACATTGTCTCCGGGAAATGATCTAATTAACAATCCTCCTTCATCAAAAGTTATAAAAAAAGATTATCTAAATTCTGAAGTTATTGGAATAACTGATATTGGATTGTTGAATTTTGGAACTCTTAAAAAACTACAGGAATTTGCAAAAACACATTTGTAGATTTTTTACTCTTTTAAATAGTATGCCATATTTTTTTCATCCAATATTATTCCCTTTTTCCACTTCACAAATAAGTAATATTTATCTTTTTTATCATCTGACAGTTCTTTTTCTATTCTTTTAGCTATAATTCTTATAGGGTCTTTGCCCACTCTTTCCTTAAAATCTTCAAAACTTTCAAATTTTTTTGCTTCTCTCTCTTCAATTATTTTCCACATGTATTTTGTCTTAATTTCAGGTAATAACTCCAATGTATGTAATTTTGTAGTAATTGGCGGGCATTCATTTAAAAATCTTATAAATCTTGGTTCCTGCATCTTTACAGCTTCCATAATAACATATAATAGTTCTGCCTTAGCAGTTGGTGTTAAATGATCATATTTTATCATTCTTCTTACATGGTCTATTTTGTCTCTCTTACCTCTACCGATATAAACTCTTTCACCCAATTGAATATCGGCATCAGGCTTTGGGATCATCTCCATTAATAAAAATTGATACTCACCAAGCCCTTGAACAATTGGCTCGTCAGGTTTATCAGGATAACCATAAGGTAGATAATCTAAAACCCAAGCATATTTTTCAAATTTTTGTGGCTTGTTTTTTTTAGGAAATCTTGTTTCTTTTTTATAATGTCCTCTAACCATAAAATTTCACCCTTTATTTAAATCTACAAATTAAAATTTGCAATAAAAAATTAAAGGTATTTTTTAACAGTGTTTAGAATTTCCTCAACATTTTCTGGAAGATCTCTTTTGTAATATATTGCCTTCAAATCATCTATATCTTCAGGTAAAATATCTGCTATTTTAACTGCTGTCTTTTCATCTACTCCTAATGATATTAATTCTTCAACTAATTTTTTAGCAGTCTCTTTATCTAACTTAGTAAATTTTTGTAAATAATCTAATGCACATCCTTGTTCATAAGATAGTTCTCCAATTTGTGCCCTTTCATTCATAATTTCAGAGGCTTCGGCAATTGTTACATATCTCTCTCTTAAAATTTTTTTACCAATCATTCTCTCCCTCTTTTTCTAAGAAATCATTTAATAAAAACATTACCTAAATCTAACTAAAATTAAAATTTACACAACAAAAATAAGTATTAGGGAGTTAGTTATATTAGGGTAAAAATAAAATTACATTAATAATAAAAATTTTTAAAATTTATGCAGTTGCTGGTCTTAAGTGCTGTGGATAGGCAATTATATGTTTGTATTTTCCTCCATCTCTAACTTTTACAATAAACGCTCTTCCTTGTTTTCCAACAACAATTCCTGTTCTTCCGTGGAATCTTGGATGTGGCATACCCTTATGAACTGATGGATCTATAACAATATGGACATAATCTCCTTCTTTATACTCCTTTAAAGCTCTTGTTATTGGATATAAACCTCTTTCTCTTGGATGTTTTGATAACTTCTTTCTTGTTTTTCTTCTAAATCCTTCACTCATTTCTACCATTGTTTCCACCCTCTATATTATTTACTTCATCATCATGCACTTTTAAAACATCTAATTCTTTACAAATACATTGTTTATTTAATATAGACGAGACTGATGGATTTGTTCTTCCATCATCTCCACTAATTAATTCCTTAATATATAATCCACCATCGCAATATATAATCATCTCAAAATGATTATCATCTACTTTATTAACTTTAACTTTATATACCTTACGGACTCTTTCTAAATCAGCCCTTCTATGCAATACTCTCTTTGGAGTTTTTTGATATATGGTTCTATTTTCAAGTTCTTTTTCAAGAAGTTTTAATTCCTCATCACTAACTTTTTCAGAACATTCAACTAATGCTCTATATGTCTTTTTATGAGGAGTATTTTTTATTATGACTTTATCCTCTCTTTTGCCAAATTCTAAATTTAAAATCTCCACTCTTCCATCTTTATTTACCTCTTCAGCAAGTTTATTTAAATCAATTTTTCTTATTTTTGGTTCTTTAATTTCTAAGACAAAAGGTCTCCCATCTCCAAGCATTCTAACATCTATATCTTCTCTCCCTGCACCATGAAATTTTGCATCGGTTCCTTTTGTTGCCTCTAAGAATGGTTTTGCAACGATTTCCTCTACAGATGTTGGATATTTCTTCCCTGTGTAATTACAAACTTCGCAACCTTTTCCTCTACACTTTCTACACGGCCATCTTGTTTGTGGAATCCCTCTAACTAATTTTCTGTATCTACCTTTTATAAATAATGGATTAACCTGTAGATAAATCTCTTCAGTATATGGATTTATATGAACAACTATGTCTGGATACTCCTTATTTGGCATTTTGTTTAATTTAACCGCCAACAATTTACCAAACTCTCTACCAAATTCTTGTTTTATACTTTCCATAAATTCTGTTTCAATCTCTTTTTCAAGTTCTTTAATTTCATTTGGTATATGAGTTCCAATTAAAAAAGTACCAAAATCGTAATCTTTCAAAAGTTCAATAGTTTTATTTAATAGTCTCTCCATTTTTTGTTTATCAAATATATTCCTACACCAAGGGCAGTTTTCCTTTTCTATATTTTCATCTAAAACTTCTTTCAACCTTATTTTATTAAAACCACTTCTTACTAAAACTTTTAATAATTCTAACTCTTCTTTATAGTCAATTCCTTCCTCCTTAGCTTTCTTTATTTTTGCTTCAAGTTCTAATGCTTTATATGACTTTAAAGCTCTACCTCTCTCAATGTTTGTTGCATGTAATAGCTTAGCATATAATCTTCCAAAACATCTATCACAGAGTGGATACTTTTTTAATACATCATAGTTTATAATTTCCATAATCTCGCCCTATGTAGTTTTATAGTTGTGTTGATTTATTAAATTCTAATTTTATAAAAATTTAAATTATATTAAGTCAAATAATCCAATATTTAAGTATTAAAATACTATAAGATTTAACAAATTTTTGGTGATCGTATGATTGCTAATGTGGATTTACACATACATTCAAGATTTTCCGGCGGGACATCAAAAGATATGAACATAGAGAATATATTAAAGTATGGAAAGTTGAAAGGATTAAACATTATTGGAACTGGTGATTGCACACATCCAGAATATTTAAAGGAGATAAAAGAGTATAAAAATAGAGAACTAATTTTAACAACTGAAATTGAAGATAAAGATAGAGTTCATCATCTCATTTTACTACCTTCAATAAGTAAGGCAGAAGAACTTAGAGAAAGTTTAAAAAAATTCTCTAAGAATATTGACACAGAAGGAAGACCTAAAGTAAATATTGGTGGAAAAGAGTTATTAGAGATTGTTAAAGAAATTGGTGGTTTGATAGGGCCTGCACATTCTTTTACGCCGTGGACATCAGTTTATAAGTCATTTAATTCAATATACGAGTGTTATGAAAAAAAACCAGATTTTGTTGAACTCGGTTTATCGGCAGATACTGATATGGCGGATATGGTCCCAGAACTAAGAGATTTGCCATTTTTATCAAATTCAGATGCTCATTCCTATCATCCACACAGATTGGGTAGAGAATTTAATCAAATAGAGGTTGATTACATTGGAGGACTTGAGGATAATTTTGAAGAAATAAAGAAAGCTATAACTCACAACAAAATTTTAGCAAATTATGGATTAGACCCAAAATTAGGAAAGTATCATTTAACTGCCTGTTCTAAATGCCATACAAGGTTTAAGTTGGAGGATGCTAAAAAATACAATTGGAAATGTCCAAGATGTGGTGGAAGTATAAAGAAAGGAGTTTTAAGTAGGGTTGAAGAGTTAAGTGATGGAAAAATAGAACATCCTAAATTTAGACCTCCATATTATAGAATAATTCCATTGGCAGAGATTATAAGTTTGACTCTCAACAAAGGAATATTTACAAAAACTGTTCAAAGTTTATGGGAAGAATTTATTAAAAAATATGGTAATGAGATAGAAGTATTGATAAATGCAGACATTGAGGAATTATCTAAAATTAACCCAAAAGTGGCTGAAACTATAAAGAGGTTTAGAGAGGGAAGAATATATATATATCCAGGTGGTGGTGGAGAGTATGGAAAAATATCGTTCAAGCCACAAAAAGTTGATTGGTATAAGGAGGAAATAACATTAGATAGATGGCTAAAATAGAGTTAATTTTTATAAGAAAATGATAAACTTTCTTTTCTACATGCACTCATACACTCAAAGCATCTTACACATTCCATCTGGTTTATTTTATCAACATTTACTATTTTTATCTGCATTGGACATTTTCTCTCGCACAACTTACAACCTACACATTTATCTTTATTTAATCTTAATTTAAATATCGAAATTCTTGAAAATATACTTAACAATGCCCCTACTGGACATACATATCTACAAAAGAATCTTGGATAAATAAAGCCTAAAATTAAAAATAAAATTAGCAATGAATAAGATAATAAATATAAATCAGTAAATACTTTAAATCCAAATGTATAACCTAAAACAATAACTACAATTAAAACAAAATACTTAAAATATTTTAGTTTATTATGAATATATTCTGGAACTGTTGGGAGTTTTTTTATCTTAAAAATTTTTACTCTCAATTTATATGTTAAATCAAATAAGAATCCAAAAGGACACATCCAGCCACAAAATATTCTTCCACCAATAATTGCCAAGATAATGGCTATAATTCTAAAATTAGAAAAGTTACCATATCCAAAAATAAAGTTCCAAACAAAACCTATTATACTCAAATAAAAACCTGTTAATAATGCCCTTACAAAAAAGAATGTTTGAGATATTTTCCTCAATATTTGAATTTTGTCCATCTATAACCACCCAAATAAAATATCTCTTAAATTTATCGTTGAGAATAGGAAAGATATTATTTTATCAATCCACGATGAGTTTTTATTTGATGAATTTTTATTTTTTTCAATAATACATTCAGCTATTGCAACTTTTATAAATATTGGTGAAATATGATAATTTTTTACAATATATTTTAAACTAGTATTATTAGGAACATTTATTTTTAACTTTTCTTTTAAACTTTTTGGATCTATCTTATATAATTTACAGATTTCTTCAATATTATATGATTCTAGATCTTTATAAGACATATTTACGAATTTATTTACAATTGTAGGTGGTGGCTCACTGTGATCGCAAATTCCATCATGATTAGTATCTATATACATTCTGCACATTCCAGGATAGGGATCATTAACTTTTCCAAAAGGACAGTCATTCCAAGCATAGGATAATGTTAATATTGATAAAAATAATAAGATGGTAAGGAGTTTCCTCATAATAGACACCACTTTATTAATATTTATTTTATTTTAAATTTTTAAAATTATTACCTTATATTAAGATGTTATGAATGAATATTATAATAACCTAACGGTTCGTATTTCGTTTTAGTCTTTTTAATATATTACGCAGAATTCGAGATTATTATATTTATATATAACAATATGTTTATATAGATTTTTAAAATAAAAAAAGATTTTGAAAAATAACAAATATTTTGTTTATCCTCTTGGTTCCTTAGCTTTAGGTCTCAAACCTTTGTAACCACATTTTCTACACTTTGTAGCTCTCCATGGATTTCTTGCGTTACATCTCATACATATCTTTTTCATAAATAATCTTTTCATTGCCTCTTCAAATGGCATTGTTTCACCTTCATTTATTTTTTAAATATTCCTCTTGAATTTTTATAATATCAGTTGAATTTTTCGCATTAGAGTATCTTTCTAATAGTTCGTAATTAACATTTATAAATGTTTCTGCCCATTTGAAACATCCAGTTAAATTTAGTGCCTCCTCTTTAAAGTTAGTTATATATAGTGCGGCGATAAATGCTTCTAAGGTTGACAACATACACGGCTTACCATAATTTACTGGGTTGCAGGCAATTAAATATGGCAATGCTCTTTGATTCTTAAATTTAAAATTTTTAAATATTAATTCTGCCTCTTTCCAAGAGCAATCTAAGGCAGTAATTCCAAACTTTTCAACGATTTTCCTATCTTCTGGAGAAATAGCTTTTTCTGAAAAAGGATTTAAAATAATTGAGTTTTTTGGAACTTTATAAGGGTTTTTTAATAAAATTGCTTTACCCATTTTAGCCATTTTTAGAGATGTGCATTTTTTTGGATTACATTGGTTTGCGTGATATATGAAAAGTTTGGGCATTTTTATCACAGTGATTTTAGAGTGTAGTAAAAAGAATTAAAATGTGAAAGTGATATTTATCCTTTACTGTTTTATGGTGATAGTAAATGGACAGTGTTAAAATACTGTTAGATGATCCAAAAAAGGCAGTAATTTATGTTTCTAAGCCAATAATTATTGCTACATTTATTGAGTCGATATACAGCTTAGTAGATAGTATTTGGGTTTCTGGATTGGGATATGATGCTTTAGCCGCCATAGGGGCGAGTTTTCCTATACTGATAAGTGTATATGCAATTAGTTGGGGTTTAAGTATAGGAATAAGTTCTGGAATTTCAAGAAAAATAGGAGAAAGAAATAAAGAAGAAGCAAATAAAGTGGCTAATCATGGAATTGTTTTAGCAATAATAGCAGGGATTTTATATGTAGTATTGGTTTATCCAAATCTTAATAGTATATTTAGTTTAATGGGAACCTATGGATTGTGTAAAACTTTGGCAGTAGAATATTCTAAAATCTTAGTTTTAGGAGTTATTATAATTAATTTATGCGACGCTCTTTATGGAATATTTAGAGGAGAGGGAAATACAAAAATAGTAATGATAGCAAGCATTATTGGGACTATATCAAACATTGTCTTAGATCCAATATTTATTTACAAACTGAACTTAGGAATTATTGGAGCAAGTATAGCCACAATATTGTCAGTTTTTATAGCTCTTTTGATACTTTCATATAAATTATTTATAAAAAAATCATCTTACATTACTGTTAATTTAAAAAATTTTAAACCAGATTTTAAGATTATTTCTGACTTAATTAGAGTAGGACTTCCTACATCATGTATAGATCTCACTGTTGCAGTATCTTTTTTTATAATGACATCGTTAATTATGTTAGTTGGAGATAGTAGAGATTTGGCTGTATATACTGGAGCATTGAGAATTACTGAATTTGGATTTATTCCAATGTTAGGATTAGCAAGTGGTGCTACATCAGTTATAGGAGCGTCTTATGGAGCAAAAGAGTTCAAAAAACTAAAAACAGCATATTTTTACACTATAAAGATAGGAGTTTTAATGGAGATTGTTATAGTTTCTTTAATAATTATATTTTCACCAATATTAGCGTATTTATTTACCTATACTAAAATTTCAATGGGAATTCACGAGGAGTTAGTTAAGGCGTTAAGAATTATTCCATTATACTTAATCTTTACTCCCTTTATATTAACTACATCGGCGTTATTTCAAGGTATTGGAAAAGGGGAAAAATCTTTAATAATCGCTATTTTTAGATCTCTAATATGTCATATCTCTTATGCATACATATTTGCAGTAATTTTGGGCTTAGGGATATTTGGAATATATATAAGTTTAGTATTTGGCGACTTTACATCTGGAATTTTTTCTCTGATATTTGGAATAATTGCAATAAATTCAATGTTAAAGTTAGAGGGAAAAATCTAATAAATCAATATAAATTGTTCTTTAGTTTAATAAAGGATTTTTATTCCTCTATATACTCTTTTAATAAATCGTTATGTCCTATTTAAATAAATCTCTGAAAAAATTCCGTTATCTTTATTAATGATGATAGTGATATAC
>JALVUY010000176.1:1838-8031 GCA_027023665.1 Methanocaldococcaceae archaeon | reverse complement strand
ATATATAAGTTACCTACAAAAAATAATATAGAAAAGTTTATATATCAAATTGATTAAAAGTTCCCTTAGGTGATATTTATGGAGAATGTTCAAAATGTTCAAAGATTAGATTGTCCAGTTTGTGGAAGTAAGGGAAGTTTTGTAATAACTACTCATCAAATAGACATTCCATACTTTGGTCCTGTATTAGAGACAACAATGATATGTGAAAAATGCAATTTTAGAAGGAGTGATGTGTTTCCATTAGAAGTTAGGGAGCCAAAAAGATATAAATTAAAGATTAAAAGTGAAAGAGATTTAAATAAAAGAGTTGTTAGAAGTTCCTCTGCCTATATACAAATTCCTGAATTAGGAGTTGAAATAAAACCAGGTCCATTGGCTGAGGGTTTTGTTAGTAATGTAGAGGGAGTCTTAAATAGAGTTGATAATATCTTACAAACTTTAATTAGATGGGCTGAGACAGAAGAGCAAAGAAAAAAAGCTGAAGAACTAAGAGAGAGAATAAAAAAATTAAAAGAAGGAAAAGATGAGGCAACTTTAATATTAATAGACCCATTAGGTCATAGTGCAATTATTGGAGAAGGCGTTGAGGAGGAGATATTGAGTGAAGAGGAAGTTGAAAAATTAAAAGAAGGAATTGTAATTATGGATTTAGATAAAGAAAAAGAGAAAAAATAATGGCTCAGTTCGGGTAAGTTTCATCACAGTTCAGATAACCCTCTTCTCATCATAGCCATTAATAATATGGTAAAAGATTTATATCACATAAATTACAAAAATAATCAATATAAATACAATATATCTAATAAAATAATATGTGGTGAAAACTTGTATAAAAAAATAGTCGTTCCTACTGATGGGTCAGATGTTTCAATTGAAGCAGCAAAGCATGCAATTATACTTGCCCAAAAATTTGACGCTGAAATTCATGCGATATATGTAGTTGATGTCTCTCCATTTGTCGGAATTCCTGCTGAAGGTACTTGGGAGTTAATAAGTGAAGTGTTAAGAGAAGAAGGAGAAGAGGCATTAAAAAAGATTAAAAAAATGGCAGAAGATTATGATGTAGTAGTTCATACTGAAATGATAGAGGGAGTTCCTGCAAAGGAAATTGTTGAATATGCTGAAAAAAAAGAAGCAGATTTAATCGTTATGGGAACGACTGGAAAGACTGGATTAGAAAGAATATTATTGGGTAGTGTTGCTGAAAGAGTTATTAAAAATGCTCATTGTCCTGTTTTAGTAGTTAAAAAGCCAAAAAAATAATATTTATAACAAATCCTTAAAGTATTTTAAAAGGGAAGGTTTTTTAGTTATTATCCTTTTAACAAATTTTTTCAAATCTACACCATCTAAACTCTCTCCTAAAGCTTCTGCTAAAGCATCTAATTCATCATCACTCATTTTTTCTAAAATTTTTCTATATTTTAAGTGATTCATTAAATACTCATAATGTTTCTCTTTCCATCTATCTTCATACTCCTTTAAAATTTTCTCACTCCAATCATTCATTTTTATTGCCTTACTTGCAACTTCTCCAGCTATTAAACCACAATCCATAGCTAAATAAATCCCTCCTCCTGTTAGAGGACTTATTTGCCCAGCAGCATCTCCAACAACTAAAACGCCATCAGTATATGTTTTTTCTATAGGTCCTGAAACTGGCGCTCCTCCTACCTTAAATTCTATAGGCGTTGCTTCTTTTAATCTATCCTTTGCCATACCATTTTCAATAAAATCTTCTAAGTAGTCAATTGCCTTCTTTTTTCTATCCCTCACACCTAAACCAACATTGGCAGTATCTCCTTTTGGAAATATCCAAACATAACCTCCCGGAGATATTTCATTTCCAAAATAGAATTCCATCATATTTTTATCTAATAGTCTAACATTAGCCATTTCATATTCTGCACAGGAACAAACTTCTAAAGGTTTCTTTTTTGCTTTCAGTCCAGCATACTCTGCTATATTACTCTCTACACCATCAGCTGCTATAACAATTTTAGTTTTTATACAGTATTCCTCTCCCAAAAATTCAACTATAACATTCCAATAATCCCCATCTTTTTCTAATCCTATTGCTGTCGTTTTAACTACAACTTTTGAGCCTGCTTTAGCCGCCCTTATAGCCAAATACTTGTCAAAAATTTTCCTTTCTACAACATATCCTTGTGCTTTATCTTGAGTAACTATAACCTTTTTTCCTGAAGGAGAAAATAAGATACCTCCTTTAATAATATTTCTTACAAATTCTGGCTTTGGCTCTATACCAAATTCTTCTATTGATGGAATAGCCTCAGCGCATCTTACAGGCTCTCCAATTTCTTGAGATTTCTCTATTAACAAAGTTTTGGCTCCGTTCTTTGCTGAAGCATAACTTGCCATACATCCTCCAGGTCCTGCTCCAACTACAACAACATCGTATATATCGTTTAATTCCCTCATCATTATTCTCCCTCTAATGCATTTAATGGACATACTATTACACACATATTACAGTTATTACACTTTTCCGTATCAATCTCTATAATATGCTCTATTAAATTAATAGCCAGTTGTTCGCAAACTCCAACACACGCTCCACAGTAGCCACATTTTTTATAATTTATCTTTACCATAATTTCCCTCACTTAAATATAGTTTTGGTTTAAAATATATCCAAATACTCACCAATAACATTTTTGACTGTATTAACCATTACTGTAGTATCTTCAGAAGGAGATATATATTTATCTTCATCTATATCTATTTTAATATAACCTTCTAAAAAAGATACTGGACCATACTTTAACCCAATTCCATACCCTCCTTCTAAAACACTTACAACGCTATATTTACTTAATCTATAGCCAGCAAATTTATAAAATGTTTCAGTTAATTCCATAGATGATAATCCATCATTTATATAGGCATCAAAACCAGAAGAAACTAAAACAATTTTTGGCTTAAAGTATTTTAATATAGGATCTACAATCTCAATCCATGCATATATATAATCAGAATCAGTAGAATGTGATTTAAATGGGAGATTTATTATAGTTCCTCTTGCTTCTTCTCCTCCTAAATCAAAAATATCTCCAGTTCCGGGATATATTCCTTTTTGATGAAAATCGATATGTATAACATCCTCATCATTCCAAAAAATTTCTTGTGTGCCATTTCCATGATGAACATCAAAGTCAATTATTATAACTTTTTTCATAAATTTTTTTAATAAATATGTGGATCCTGCTATATTGTTAAAAATACAGAATCCATTTGAAGGGGCCCCTAAAGCTCTTCCAGAAATTCCAGCATGATGTCCAGGAGGCCTTGTTAAGACAAAATATAAATCTTTATTTTTTAAAGATAACTTTACAGCCTCTTTAGACATTTTAAATGCTGATAATGCCGCGTCTAATGTGCCTTTACATATATAGGTGTCAGTATCATAGTATGTAAAATTTAGATTACTTAGATTAATTATAGTTTCAACATACTCTTTATCGTGAATTTTTAAAATCTCATCAATAGTGGATTTTTCATTCATCAAAATTATATCATTGTATCCTTTTGATTTCAAATTTTCTAAGATTATTTTAACTCTTTCTGGATTCTCTACATGATAAAATTTAGGTTTATGCTTTAAAACTTCTGGATTAAATAATATTTTTGGCATTATTCATCCCATTAAATCAATTTTTCATAGCCAATATTGAATGCCATAAGGTTTTTTTCTTCAGTTCCTTTTGGAACACTATCTAAAATCGCTTTTTCCATACTCTCCTTTGAGACAATTTTTGTTAATTTAGTTAATGCTCCCAACATAACGATATTCGCAACTATTGGGAGTTTTATCTCTTCTGAAGCAATTCTCGTAAATGGAACTTTATAAATTTTTACATCAACTTCTGGTTTTTCAGATGTAGAAACCAAATCCTCATCTACTAACAAAATCCCTCCTTCTTTAATGTCGTCTTTATATTTATCATATGCCTGTTGTGACATACATACTAAAATGTCTGGCTTTATAACTTTTGGATAATCTATAGGCTCATCACTTATAACTACCTCAGATTTACTTGCTCCTCCTCTTGCTTCTGGTCCATAAGATTGAGTTTGAACTGCCTCTTTATTGTCATATAGTGCCGCGGCTCTGCCCAAGATAACTCCTGCTAAAATTATCCCCTGCCCTCCAAATCCTGATAATCTTATCTCCTTCCTCATTTTGTCCCTCTCCTTTTTTGAATTTTTTAATTTGAAAATAAATTTTAGTGTATAATAAGTTAATAAAACAATAAATTACCCAACCAGATTATTTTTATTTATTCCTTATTTTTTTCTTTTAATCTTTCTATTAATTTATTTAATTCATCAATAAATTCTGGCTTTTCAATGTCTAAAAACTCTCCAACTATTATTTTTCCATTTAGTTCTTCTTCACTTAGGTTTTTAGCCTTGTTTATATGAATTGAGTTATCTTTTAAAAATTTAATTAAATCTGCTGGTCTTCTTGAAATATTAAATCTACCATAGTATGTTGGACATTGAGAAACTACTTCAATAAAAGAGAATCCTTTTTTCTGAATGCCTTTTTTAATTGCTTTAACTAGTTGAATTGGATGAGCTGTAGTCCATCTTGCCACATAAGTGGCTCCAGCAGACATAGCCAATTTACATAAATCCATACTATTCTCTATAAAGCCATAAGGGGCTGTAGTTGCTTTTTTTCCATAAGGTGTTGTTGGAGAAACCTGCCCTCCCGTCATTCCATATATGTTGTTATTTATACAGATAACTGTTAAATCTATATTTCTCCTACATCCATGAATGAAATGATTCCCTCCAATAGCTGCTAAATCTCCATCTCCTGTAAATACAACAACGTGTTTATCTGGCCTTGCAATTTTTACACCGGTTGCAAATGCTATAGGTCTTCCATGAGTTGTATGTAAAGAATCACAATACAGATAGCCTGGAATTCTTGATGAACAACCTATTCCAGAGATAGCTATGTAGTCTTCAGGCTTAATGTTTAATTCTTCAATAGCCTTTAAAAAACAGTTTATAACTATTCCATTACCACAACCAGAACAGAAAATATGTGGTAATCTATCTCTTCTCATATACTTTAAAGAAGGATGCAATATATCACCTCAAAATTTTTATTTTAATTTGTTTGCTTTAATTTATTTATATGGATTATTTTTAGTTTATCTCTTTCTCATAGTTACAGTGTGGCTTAATTCAAACACGGCTCCAGACAACTCATTCCCAATATCTTGAATATCTGCCAAATCTAACTCAATCTCATCTTTTTGAACCGATATTGCAACAGGTAAATATTTATAGGCAATTTCAAACATTTCAAAAGGTTTACATAATAAGTCAATTCCAATCAATCCATTAAAGTTTTTGTCACTGAAATTTTGAGTTATAACTTTATTGATAATTACATTTTCCATATCTAAAGAGGCTATCAAATTCTTTATAACATCTTCCTCACTTTTTCCAAAACCTTCAAAAACTGCCTTGACTCTTATAAATCCTTCATCTTCAAAATCAATTATTTCATCTTCGTCATATTTTCCTTTTTTGTATTCTTCTACATCAATTCCTTTCTTTTTTTCTTCATCTATATATACGTTAAATCCAACCTTGTATGTCTCTACAAGTGTTTTAAAAAAACTTATAACTAAAGCTAATACTTCATTTATTTCATTAGATTTGAGTTTTAATTTTGATGGCTTTATAACTTCTATGTCAGCACCATACTTTAAACAGAAATCTATATAATCTTTAAAACTATCAAACTCTATTTCAAACTCTCCAATTTTTGTATAAAACTTTAAGTTTTCATTTTCTTCTAAATCTTCATCAACATATCTAAGTTTAGCGTTATATTTTTCTTTTAATTCCTTAGATAATTTTTCAAATTCTTTTTCGACTGTATCTTTTACATTCCCTTTAACTTCTTCTAATGCATGTATTTTTATCATTCTACCACCAAAGTAAAAATATAATTATTAAGATTAATTCCTTCAACTTCACAACACTTCTTAAAATCACTATTTTGAAAATCAAAATATAAAATTTGGTTTTCTTGGAATATATGGCATTTCTAATCTTTCCATTTTGCCTAAAGTTTTTTCTCTTGATTTTGCCCAACCAGCTCTAGATCCAGCCCTAAATCTATTTACTAATTTTTCTTGTT
>JALVUY010000176.1:0-1828 GCA_027023665.1 Methanocaldococcaceae archaeon | reverse complement strand
AAGAATATCTTCTTAATACAAAATCTCTTCCTAAGGTAGCTAAGAAAGAACCCAACTTTGGACCATACTTTTTGCCCAATAAAATCATATATGACGCTTGGAAAGCATCTCTTGGATTTAAACCAATATCTTTTGCAGTTTGGTATATCAATTCATGTAAAGATAAAGCGTCAAATTCAGCAGTCTTTAATTTTTCAGCAAAGTATTTAATCCATTCTTTTTGCTTATCTTTTAATTTTTCATATATTTCTTTTGCTTCATTGTCGTTAATTATAATTAACTTCTCTCCATACTTCAAAGCCCAGTTTCTTGCCATTAATAATCTATCCTTTAACTTTTTTAAGCTAAATTCATCAATATTTTCCACATTGTAATTGTTTCTTCTTAAAATTTCAAATACTCTCTCCATATCTACGTCATTTTTTTCTTCATTATAGGTTAGTTGAGCAATAATTGAGCAAAATCTGTATGGGACTACAAAAGGCTTAGTTTCTGGAATTTTTGGAGTGGATAATTCATAAATTCTTATTTTTTCTAAATCGTCCTCACTCAATTCATCTTTATCTTTATTGTTGAAGTAAAACTCCTCTAATCTATCATACTCATCAACTAAATCAGGAATTTTCTTTAAATCAAAGTCAATGTGTTTTGTTGGCTTGCTTCTCATAATTAAGTATCTTAAAATCTCTGGGTGAGCTATATAGGTCCAATCCTTCACAGCAAACACTACACCTTTTGAGGAACTCATTGGAATTGCCTTATCTCCAACCTTTAATTGAATCCACTCATAAACTACCTTTTTAGGAGGTTGATAATTATAAACATCTCTTGCTATTAAAACACCAGTATCATAACTACCTCCAGCGGCGGCGTGGTCTTTACCCATTGGCTCAATTGTTACATTGAATATGCTCCATCTCGCTGGCCAATCAACTCTCCACGGAAGTTTTGCTCTACCTTTGTAAGGTTTTACAACTCCTTCAAATCCACAAACTTTGCATTTGTAATATACTTCTTCTTTCTCACTATCATATTTTAAAACCTTTGTCTTTAATTTTCCACAATTTTCACAAACCACATTAATAGGATACCAATCTTCTGGTAAAGGAGATGCTCTAAATTTATTTAAAATTTCCATTATTTTTTCTCTATTCTCTAAGGCAATTTTTATTTTTTCATCGTAAAGTCCTTCTTTATAAAGTTTATCTGCTCTATAGGTAGTTATTTCAATTCCTAAGTCATCTAAACTCTCTAAATAAGGTTTTAAAAAGTGCTCGGCATAGTTTTCACAGCAACCTTCTGGACAAGGGATTTCACTTAGAGGCATTCCAATGTATTGTTCAAACCCTTTTGGTAAAAATGGATATAACTTCCTTAAAGGGTCGTAAGTATCTGCTATAAATATTAATTCTGCATCAACACCTATATTTTTTAAACTTTTATAAATTGCATCTGCTGTCAGTGTTTCTCTTGCATTTCCTATATGAATATGTCCCGAAGGAGTTATTCCAGTAGCCACTACATACTTATCTACTTTTTTCTCTTCAAGTAATTTTTTAGCTATTACATCAGCCCAATGCATAATTCCCCTCAATAATTTTGTTTTAAAAAAGTGTTTGGAATTACTTATTTTATTAAACTATATAAAAATTAATGTTGTATTATATATTCTAATAATTTATATATTTTTGTATATGGATATCTTGGAAGATAATAAAAATGAATGTTTTACCCCATAGGGGGCTCCACACCGCATAGAGGGAAACCCTCTATTGCTATTCTACCCCATAGGGGGCTCTGCCCCCTATTGGTATACCCCCGAATATTT
>JALVUY010000175.1 GCA_027023665.1 Methanocaldococcaceae archaeon | reverse complement strand
ATTGATTATATCTTCTTTTTTAAGTTCTATAACCTCATTTTCTATTTCCACTTTTGGTTTTATATAATCCATTTTATCTAAAAACATTTTTAACTTTGAAATTTCTTCTTTAAGCATTAAATTTAATATGTCCTCTAAATCTTTATATCTCATTTCATCAATTACACTATAAATGTCAGAAGGTTTCCCTCCCACATAGGAATAGATTTTTTCTTTCTCTTTATCAGAGAGGTATTTATTTAATATCTCATTAGCTAAAAAGTCCATAAAGCTTAAGGCAGTTTCTTTATCAAAATCATCCACTAAGATATATTTAGCTCTTCCTTCTAACTCTCCAGCGTTATAAACATACTCAATAAATAAACTGTCAGAACTTAAACATAAGACATGGCATAAATGTTGTTCCTTAGTTAAAGAAACTAAGAACTGGAATAACTCTTTTAACAAATATTTTTGTCCATTTAGAACAACATCTTTAATCATCTGTAACTCATCTAATATTAGAATAGGTTTTTTATTGCTATTTTTTGTAGCTAATAAAATATCATTAAGATATTGGAAGACATCATTAATTCTCTCTTCAAACAGTTTATTAAACTCCACTTCTGGAATTGGTACTCCAGATAAAACTTTAGTTCCTTTAATTAATAAATTTATAACTTCTGATTTGCTCTTTATTTTTTCCAAAACTCCCTCTTTTTTTGTTGTAAATATTGCTTCTATAAATTCTTTCTTCTCAGAAATCAAATACCTCCTAAAATTTATATAAAAAACCTTATAACTATCATCTAACCTATTATTAATTACCTCATTAATTAAGGCAGTTTTACCACTGTTTATAGGTCCAAAAATAAAATAAATAAAATTTGGCTCCCCTTCTAAAATAGATAGAATTTCTTTTATCTCCTTCTCTCTATCAAAGAATTTCATTATCGCCACCAAAATTATTTTACAAATCTAAGTTAGATTAATAAAAACTAATAAAAAAACTAATAAAATGAAAAATTAAAATAAAAATAAATTTACTCTAATTCCTTAAACACATCTTCCATAGCCTTTATTGTCTTATCAATAACTTCATCATCGTGCTTTATTGATGTAAAGCAACATTCAAATTGTGAAGGAGGAACAAAAACTCCTCTTTCCAATAATCCCCAGAAGTATTTCATAAATCTCTCAACATCACTCATCTTAGCTATTTCATAATTTAAAACCTCATTTTCATTGAAATAGATTTGGAACATTGAAGCTATATTATAAACCTTAGCATTTATATTATATCTATCAACTAAATCTCTCAAAGTATCAGATAATATTTTAGCAGTTCTTGAAGTTTCTCTATAAAATTTATCATCCAATTGCTCAAGTGTGGCAATTCCAGCAGTTATTGATATTGGATTTCCGTTGAATGTTCCAGCTTGATATATAGCTCCTAATGGGGAAAACTGCTCCATAATCTCTTTTTTCCCAACAATAGCACCAATTGGAAACCCTCCACCCAATATTTTACCCAAAGTAGCAATATCTGGAACTACTCCAAAATATTCCTGAGCTCCTCCCTTAGCTAACCTAAATCCAGTTATAACTTCATCAAATATTAATAAAATGTCATTTTCCTCAGTTATTTCTCTCAAGAATTCTAAATAACCTTCTTTTGGTAAGATACATCCCACATTCCCCATTACTGGCTCAACTATAACACAGGCTATTTCATCTTTGTTTTCATTTATTGCCTTTTTTATGGCATCTTCATCATTGAAAGGCACTAATATAGTGTTTTTTGTAGTTTCCTCTGGAATTCCAGGAGAGTTCGGAGTTCCATGGGTTAATGCACCACTTCCACTTTTAACTAAAACATAGTCATGTGCTCCATGATAAGCTCCATCAAATTTAATAATCTTCTTTCTTCCAGTAACTCCTCTCGCCAATCTTATCGCTGACATCGTTGCTTCAGTCCCAGAATTGACAAATCTAACCATCTCTGCACAAGGAACTCTTTTAACAACTTCTTTAGCCAAAATTATCTCTTTCTCTGTTGGACATCCATATGCTGTTCCTAACTCAAGTTGTTCTTTTACAGCCTTAATAATATTTTCATTTGCATGTCCTAAAACCATAGGTCCATAAGCTAAGCAGTAATCAATATATTTATTTCCATCAACATCAAATAGATAACAATCTTTAGCTTTTTCAACGAAAAATGGATATGGCTTAAAGTATCTGACAGGGCTATTAACTCCCCCTACTAAGTATTTTTTTGCTTCTTCAAATAATTCCTTTGATTTTTCCATTTTTAATGCCATATTTTCCACCATATAATTTTTATTTTAAATTAAGCCGTTAAACTTCAATACCCAAACAACAATTGCCACTAAAAAAAATGGCAGAACTCCACAGCCAAGCCACTGTTTTTGTGTTAAACTTTCACTACCAAATAATTTAGCAGAAATGTGTCCAAAAATTACAGCTCCAATAAATAAAAATATTAAAGTGGCAATTCCACTAAATATACCTAAACCAGCAGTATATACATAATTAGCAAAATATCCAAAAATAATTCCACCAATAGCATGAATTAAACAACATTTTCCTTCTAAATCCATATTATTCCCTCTCTATATTTTCTATTATATAAATTTCAATTTTTTCCTTAGGTCTTTTAGAATTTGTAAAAGAGTAATCTACTACAACTTCAACATCTTCATTAGCCCAAAATTCTTTATTTTTTAATATTTTATCTCCAACTTCAAGCAAAAATGCAAACTTTCTCTTAGTTTTTAGAGAACCTTTATCTATCTCAATAACTTCTTTTTTACATTTTGGTTTTATTATAGAGTAATGCATATTTATCCCTTTTTGCTAATTAAAACAAAAAATTAAAATAAAATTAAAATTTATAATATAATTTTACTCGTTGTATGCTTTTTCTAATGGAGGAACTACCTGTTTCTTTCTTGACATTACTCCTTCTAAAAATACACTGTTTCCTTCTAATTTAACATTAAATGCTTTCTCAAACATCTCCTTATTACCAACAACCAATGCCTCACTACCTTCTTTCATAATATCAGTTATCAAAAAGACTATCAAATCATACCCCTCATTTTTTAACTTCTCCTCTAATAATTTATATATCTCATCTTTTTTACTCTCAACCTCACTGACATCTATAACCTCTACTTGCCCAATTCCAACCTTCTTTCCATTGAAATCAAAATTCTTAAAGTCCATATTAATAATTTCTTCTGGCTTTAATTTACCAACAACTGACTTAGCCTTTAAAATTTCCATTCCAAATTCTTCTATGTTGCTTATTCCAGCAATCTCAGCTAACTTCTTAGCCATCTCTTTGTCTAATTCAGTTGTTGTTGGTGATTTAAACAAAACAGTGTCTGATATTATTGCACTTAACAATAATCCAGCTAAATCTGGCTTTAGTTCTTTTTTCTTACCTCCTATTAAATCTATTGCATCTTTGAAATAAAGTTCTGCAATAACTGTTGCTGTTGAACCAACTGGCTTAGCATAGTATAAAATTGGCTCAGTAGTGGTTAAACCTACTTTGTGATGGTCTATAACAGCTATTAACTTTCCTTCTTCTAAGTCATCAAAACTTTGACTCTTTTCAGAATGATCTACTAAGATAATTTCTTTACCCTTGGCAGATGTTATCAACTCTGGCTCCATAACTCCAAATTTTCTCAAAACAAACTCTGTCTCTGGATTTATATCCCCCAACCTTGCAGGATAACAATCTAAGAAGTATGCTAAAACAATAGCTGATGCTATACTGTCAGTATCTGGATTTTTGTGTCCTACTACATACCTCACATTCTCACCCTTTTATACACTTTCGTTATAAATGCTAAATTTTATATAACAAATTTTAGATATATATTTATCCCCAACGAACCGACCCAAATGGAGCACATCCATAAGAGGTTGCGATGATAGAGGGTTCGATGTTGGGGGAACAGATTAAGGGAGGTCTGGGCGAGTCGTGGGAGAGAGCCCTTGCTCGATGAAGATGAACACGATACAGCACGACCTCCCACAGGTTAAACTGTTATTATTGTTATTTATTGTTAAATAACCTTACTCAACTTTTCAATAACCTTATAGATATCCTCTTTTTTAACTCCAATAGCTGAATTTACTACTATATAGTTGTAAGGATACTCTCCCAAATAGCATGTTCCAAATTTATCATTCTTTCTAACTCCTCTTGGCCCAGTTACTCTCAAATTATATAATTTACCAGCAACATCTAAAGGATCTTTTTTTGTAGTTATGCACGAAGAAATTGGATTTTTTACATTTAAAACCTTTTCTCCTTTTTTATTAGCCAAATCATTTAATAATTCATCTAATAATTTTTTACACTCTTTCTGTTCTTTCATTAAATCTATATAATTTTTAGTTCCTATTGCTAAGAGAGAAATTAAAATATTTACAATTGGATTTGCTGAGGCTCTTCCAGGATATGTTAAAGAGATTTCTTTTAAAAAACTCTCGTCCTTTGTATATACTATTCCCCCACCTATTGGCGTAAATAAATTTTTGTCTGATGAACTAATAATTGCATCAACTCTATACCTTAAGGCTTTTCTTATTTTATCAATGTAATAAAAATTTTGAATTGCATAAGCACCATTTATAATATGTGGAATATCATACTCTCCACAAATTTTTGCAATTTCTTCAATATTGTCACTTTCTCTTGGTGGGAAAAAAGTTAAAGTGCTTAAAACTACTGGGTTATTTTTATTGTTAATCTCTCTTCTTATAGCATCTTCTATATCTGATACTTCAACTTTAACGCTATCTCCATCTAAAACTGTCTCAACTAATCTCATTCTCATACCTATAAATGAAGTTGCCTTTATTGGGCTTTTGTGAGCTGCATATGGATAGATAACAACATTAGAGCCGTATTTTTTTCTTGATGCTGATAATGATAATGATATAGTCATACCAGTAGCAACTGGAGTGGCTATTGCTTTAACATTCAATCCTAAACTTTTTAAAAAACTTTCCAATAATTTGTTAGTTAATTTATACATCACACTTGCTCCGGGTGCCTTTGGTTGAGGATCTATTAAATTTCCACTTCTCCCAACCCCATGACAAAAGTCAAAAACACTCTCTCTTTGTAGTTTGGTATAAACTCTCGCCTCTCTCTCACCAATTTGTATAACATTGGGGTCTTTATCTGTATCCATAAAAGATAAAATTCTCAATAAAAGCTTTATATGCTCTTCATCAATTCCATTTTCAGGAACTTTTCTTTGCTCTAAAATATTTTCAATAATTTTTAAATTTTCCTTCAATGTTAATTTTCCTCTATTTTCCATGTGTTTTGGGATTAATCCAGAAATATCTATATCCAAAAGCATCACCTTTTTATAAAGGTTTAGTTAAACTAATTATTAAAAATTCTATTGAGGGAAAAAATGATTAATTTTTTATTAGTTGGAATTTGCATTTTAATGTTTGTTATTAGTTTTTTTGTTCCCCAACTATATTATTATTTTGCCTTATGGCCAAATCTTGTTATAAATATGCCTTGGCAAATAGTTACGAGTATTTTTATGCATGCGAATATCACTCACTTATTGATAAATATGTTTGTATTGTTTTTATTTGGAACATACTTAGAGAGAATGATTGGCTCAAAAAAATATCTTTTAATTTTTTTATTGTCTGGAATCTTAGGAAATCTATCTTATATTGTCTATGCATATATAACTGGAGATTTTATTCCTTCTGTTGGCGCCTCTGGGGCTATTTTTGGAATCTTAGGAACTTTAGCAGTTATTGCTCCAAATTTAAGAGTTGTTGTCTTTCCTCTACCAATACCAGTTAGTATTAGAATTGCTGTTGTATTATTTGCACTTATAGATTTAATTCTTCTACCATATTCTATGAAAACTGGAATAGCACATATTACTCATTTAACTGGATTAATAACTGGAATTATTTTTGGTTTATACTTACATAAAAAGTATAAGCATATAAATGACTTCATTTAAAACTAAAAATAAAGTAACAGTTAACGTGGTGAAATAATGAGTATATTCACATTCTCAAAAAGGGAGATTATTGATTTAACTGCATCAGTCATTGCAATAGCAATTATTTTCTCTTATCCTTTTCTCTCATTGTTTGTCTTTATAGTCAGTTTAATAGCCGTTGGTAGTGGATTTATATTCCACGAATTAATGCATAGAACTGTTGCAAGAAAGTATGGAGCATGGAGTGAATTTAGAGCATGGTATGAAGGTTTAGCATTGGCGTTAATATTAAAAATTGCATTGGGTTTTACATTCATAGCTCCTGGAGCAGTTTATATTTACAAAGATTATTTAACTACAGAAGAAAATGGAAAAATTGCATTGGCTGGACCTTTAACAAATGTAGCTTTAGCATTTATATTTTTAATAATATCAATAATTTTTAAGTCAAATTATCTATTATGGTTTATAGGAAAATACGGTTTTATGGTTAACTTATTTTTAGCAGGATTCAACATGCTTCCAATTCCACCATTTGACGGTGAAAAAGTATTAAGATGGAATCCATTAATTTGGGCAGTTGTAGGAATTCCACTAATTGGTTATGTAATCTATATGATGTTCTGGTGAGAGTTGTGAATACTAAAGAATTGTTTCAAATAATATCCCTACTGTATTTATTATTTTTATTATATGGATTTTTAGTAATATCTAATTTTAATCTTTATTTAACTTTATTTTATGGCATTCCAATAGTTTTTTGGGTAATCTGGGCAAAAATAAAAAAAGAAAGTTGGGATATATACAATAAAAACAATAGAATAGTACCTTTAGCAGTTACAACTTTATATATATTCTTATTATCATTATTTTGGCACAATATTTTTAATTTTATTTTTTTGGGGAATGTTTTATTAATTCTAATAATTACAAAATTTTGGAAGATTAGTATGCACTGTTATGGACTTTCAGCAATGAGTTATTTAATTTATAAATTTACAGGCAATGTTTTTTTATTTGTAATATATATTTTTCTTTTAATTATTACAATATATGCAAGGATTTATCTAAAAAAGCACACATATTCCCAAGTTTTAGTAGGAACATTATTGGGTTTTCTATTTAACTATGTCTTATTAAATGTCCTAAGGTGAAAATTATGGAAAATATAAAAGACAAAAAAGATTTAACTATTTCAATAATTGGAGGAACTGATGGTTTGGGAAAATGGTTTGCTAAGTTTCTAAAAAATAAGGGTTTTAACATTATAGTTACAGGAAGAGATGTAGAAAAAGGAAAAAATGTTGAAAAGGAACTAAATGTTAAATTTATTAATAACAATATAGAGGCGGCTAAAAAAGGGGATATTGTTATAATTGCAGTTCCAATAAATGTTACTGAAAGAGTTATTAAAGAAGTAGCTCCTCATGTAAGAGAAGGTTGCTTATTAATGGATATAACATCTATTAAAGAAATTCCTACAAAAACTATGGAAAAATATGTTAAAGAAGGAGTTACTGTTATTCCAACACACCCTATGTTTGGTCCATCTACTCCATCTTTATTAAGGCAGGTTGTTATTCTAACACCAACTGAAAAGCATAAAAAGAGCGAATGGTTTGAAAAAGTTTATAATTTTTTAGTTAAAGAAGGGGCTAAGGTTATTGTCATTCCATCTGAAAAACACGACAGAATTATGGGAATTGTTCAAGGTTTAACGCACTTCGCATTTATATCTTTAGGATCTACTCTAAAAGAGTTGAATGTTGATATAAAAGAATCAAGAAAATTTGCCTCTCCAATTTATGAGTTGATGATTTCAATTATTGGAAGGATTATAGGACAAAATCCTTATTTATATGCTGACATTCAAATGTTCAATCCAAGAATACAGGAAATTCACAAAGCTTTTATAAATCAATGTATGGAAATTAGCAAAATCGTTGCAAATAAAGATAGAGAAGGTTTTGTAAAAATAATGAAAGAGGCGGCTAAGCACTTCGGTAGTGAGGCAAAGAGAGGGGCTTATTATTCTGACAAGGCAGTATTTGCTTTATCATCAGAAATTGAAAAATTAAATAAGTTAATAGG
>JALVUY010000174.1 GCA_027023665.1 Methanocaldococcaceae archaeon | reverse complement strand
ATATTATGATAGAGAAACGGGGTTTAAGATTGTTGAAGATAATACACTAATTCTATAATACAATAAATATAACAAAAAACTTTAGATAATTATTTTTTTCCATGGCATTTTATCTATTTTTCCTAAGTATTTATCCAATAACTTATCTTTTTTTAATGCACTAATTAAGTTTGTTGGATTTTTTGAAACATCCAAATATTTACTAAGATTTTCATCTCCTCTGGCTAAAACACACTGACAAATCATAGAATTAAAGTTCTCATACTCCACTTTAACTCCTTCTTTTCTTAGATTTTTTTCAATATACTTAATTTTTTTCTTAGATGATAAATCAAACTCCTCTACCTCAAAATCTGTGTGCGGCTTAGGTATCATTGGATTTATAGAAACTTCAACTTTTTTAATTTCTCTTTTTATCTTCTTTGTTAAATTTATAAGCTTTTCAATATCTTCCTCTGTTTCTGTTGGAATACCAACCATAAAATAGAGTTTAATTTTCTCAACATTAAATTTCTTAGCTAAATCAACCGCGTTAAATATATCTCCCTCTTTAATATCTTTTTTTATAAATTCTCTCAGTCTCTCACTTCCAGCTTCTGGAGCTATAGTTAAAGTTTTTGGTTTCAAAATTTTCATTAGTTCTTCATTTAAAGTATCTGCCCTTAAAGAAGATGGAGATATTTGAACTCCTAAATCGTCCAAAAAGTTGCATAGCTCAACTATATACTTATAATCTCCAACTGATGGAGCTATTAATGCCACCTTATTAACTTTATTAACTTTAACTCCTTCTTCTGCCAAATACATTAAATCATTAAGTTTTCTAAACCTTGGTGGATAATATATAGCTCTTGCTAAGCAAAATCTACATCTTCTTGGGCAGCCTCTTCCAAGCTCTAACAAAAATGATTTTCCATAAGATCCTTCTTCAGAAGTTGGTTGATATATTGGATAATCATCTATGGTTAATTTTTTTGGATATATCCTCTTAACTTTATCCTTCTCTAAAAATCTTGAATAAACTCCTTCGACATCAAACTCTCTATTTATAACTTTTAGCATCACATCGCTATCTTCAATCTCTCCAACTATAATAGCATCAAAAAACTCAGCTATAGGATAAAAGTTTTCCATTACACAAGGCCCTCCAGCGGCAAAAACTGCATTAGGATTAGTTTTTCTTAAATCTTTAACTATTTTTATTGTATTAAAATAATCATTTTCATACTGCAAAGTTATAAAAATAGCGTCAAAATTTTTTATTTTGTGATAGTTTTCTAAGAAATACACACTTACATTTATATCTTTAAATTTAGATAAGTGCTTGGCTAAAATATGAACAGCTAAGCAAGAAATTCCTGCTTTAAATTTGTTTGGATAAATTACAGCAACATTCTTTATCATCGTATCCCTGAACTATAAAAAATTTAAAAATTTTATTTTTCCAAAACATTTACTACATCTCCAACTACAATAACACCGGGAGGAGATATTTTTTCTTTTTTTGCCTTTTCTACTATATCTCCAAGAGTTCCTTTTATAACTCTTTGATTTTCTGTAGTACCATTTGTAATAATTGCTACTGGAGTGTCTTTATTTCTCTTAGGATTTTGCAACAACTCATTAACTAACTTTTCTAAGTTGGTTATTCCCATCAAAATAACTATAGTGTCAGCATTCAATTTACTTAAATCCACTTGTTTCTCTTTTTTATCCTCAGCCTCGTGTCCAGTAACTACGGTAAATGAAGTTGCTACCTTTCTATGCGTTAATGGAATATTTGCAAGTTCTGGAACTGCAATTGCTGAAGTTATTCCCGGAATTACTTCATAAGGAATATTATGCTTTTTTAGTTCTAAAATTTCTTCTCCTCCTCTTCCAAAAATAAATGGGTCTCCTCCTTTTAATCTAACAACTATTTTTCCCTCTTTTGCTTTTTCTACCAATATTTTATTAATCTCCTCCTGTTTAAAGGAATGTTGTCCTTTTCTTTTACCAACATAAATTAACTCCGCCCCTTCTTTTGCATAATTAAGTAAGTCTTTTGATATTAAACTATCATAAACAATGACATCAGCCTCTTTAATTGCTTTTAAACCTTTTACTGTTATCAATTCTGGATCTCCCGGACCTGCTCCAACTAAGATAACTTTGCCTGTCATTTATTCCACCACATTATTTTTTGCTTTTAATTTTTCCTCTAACTTCTTTCGTCTTTTTTCTTTCTTTTCTTTAATCATAGGAATTCTATATATGGCCCCACATTCTAAGCAAGTTATAACTACATGAGGATACCTTTTACTTTTAACTCTAACTCTTGCATTCCTTCCATACAACAAAAAAGTTCCACATTTTTTGCATATTCTTCTTTTCCATTTCTTTGGAAATTTTATTCTCATTTTCATAGCTATTCTTCTTGCTAAATATACATATCTTTTAACTCTATCCCATCTACCTTTTTTAGCCTCTTCTTCTGCTAACTTCATTAAAATATCAACTCTTTCATAGGCTATCTTTTTTAGTTTTTTTTCTAAGAACTTTTTCTTTTTCATACTTTCACATTTAATTACTTACATTACTTTATATTATTTTTAATTACTTAAGATTTTTAAATTTTTATATATTTATATTTGAATTTATATATGTAGGGATGAAAATATTAAAACTCCATTGAGAATGCTTTAAAGATATAAAAAATTTATGTAAAAATTTTGTTTTTATCCCTCGGTAGTCTAATACTGAATTTAAAATTAAATAAAAAAGCAAGAATACGGGGATAATATCAACTATAGGGCTCCGCCCTATTGATATACCCAGAAGTAACTTAAAAAAGCAAACTTACTATGGGAGGTATACTAATAGGAGAGTTTCACCGTTTCCCATTTCCATAGCGTATTATAGCATTTAACAATATATCATACAAACCGATAGCTATGGAAATAGGTTATCCTCAGCCCATAGCTTCATCGAGAATACCATTCTCTCTGCTATAGGTTCATTGGACTTCGGGCTGAACGGAGACAGCCCCCTAAAATCTTTTTATCAAAGTTATGTCGACCCCAAAGGCCGTGCCTTCTCATCGATTATACAATAATATTGTCTCACGATATTTATATGTTACGATATGCTACAAAAACTAAGAAACTGCTACAAACCCTTTTATGGTGTTTATTCCTCCTTTAATAATCCTGCTGCATCTAATGCCAATCTAACTTCTTCTGTTGAAGCTCCTCTTTCGATATCTACTTTCTTCTCAGTAGGCTCTAAATGTTTTATGTTGCATCTTCTTCTTTTAACTAATCCATCTACAATAACAAAGTTTTTATCTAAAATATCTACAATGACACAGATTTTTCCTGCTTCTCTTCCTGCGGTTTTTACACAAACTCTTCCTATTTCAATAGCTGCCATTTACCTCACCTCATTTTTGTTGTTGTGACTCTCGCGAATCACAACTCATCCTCCAATGAGGGAGGTTTAATATCGCCCCCTCGTTATTTTTTTAGACTATCTATTGCAGAGGAGACAATATTAAACACTCCCTCGATATCCCATTTTGACGTATCAATAACCAAATCGTAAATAGATAAATCATCTAAGTCAATATTATAAATTTCTTTGTATCTCTTTTTTTCACTTTTTTCTCTTTCTAACATTTTTTTTAGTGCCTCTTCTTTACTTATGCTTTCTCTCTGGCTGATTCTCTCAGCCCTAACTTCAAGGGGGGCTTTGAACCATATTGTTAAATCTGGAGTTATTCCATTTCTTAATAACATCCACGCCGCCAACCTTCCCTCTAACACTACATTACCTTTTTTTGCTATTTCTACATGTCTCCTGTCAATTTCTTCATCAACTTCTTTATGTTCTTCAGCATACTTACTGAATTCCTGCAAGTCCATTCCCATCTCTTTAGCCATCTCTCTAAATATAAATCCTGCACATACATGCTTTAAATTGTATTTCTCTGCTATTAATTTAGCAATTGTAGTTGTTCCCGTCCCTGGTAGCCCCCCAATGGTAATTATCATCTATTCACCCATTTAAAATGGATTGATAAACATAAAATACTTTTTGATATATAAACTTTTTGAAAATCTTTATAAGTTTCTTGCCTTGTTAATCATTAATCTTCTTAAGCATCTTGGACAGAGGTAACCTCCATAAGGTCTTTCAGGTCTTCTTTGTGATTTTGGCAATTTTCTAATTTCTACTGGTCTCCCTCTTGGAACTCCATGCAATTCTGCTCCACATATTGCACATTTTGCTTTATTTGGCTTTCTTCTTTTGTAGTGTATAACTAACCTTCCTCCTGGAGTTCTTCTATATATTCTTCTGTATGATCTTGATCTGTATCTTGGTGCTGGCATAGATATTCACCCAAATTATTTATTTTTAATAAACCTTAAAATTAATGTTTGAAAATATTTTTAAATTTTTCAAAGAAAAGGATATTCAAAGTTATAAACTTTATATGTCATTAAAAATTTTATATCTCTATACCATAACAATTACTATTTAAAACTTTTGGTTGGTGAATATATGTTAAAGACAGTAATATGTGGGATAGAATTTAAAAATCCAGTTTTTTTGGCGAGCGGTATTATGGGAGAAACTGGAAGTGCGTTAAAGAGAATTGCTAAAGGAGGTGCAGGGGCTGTAACAACTAAATCTATTGGAAAAAATCCAAATCATGGGCATAGAAATCCAACTATTGTTGAAGTTGATGGAGGATTTTTAAATGCTATGGGACTACCAAATCCTGGAATTGATGAATATGTAAAGGAATTACAGAGAGTTAGAGATGATCTAAATAAAATGAATGTTAAAATTATAGGATCTATCTATGGTAAGGATGAGGAGGAATTTGTTGAAGTATCTAAAAAGATGGAAAAATATGTAGATATTATTGAGCTAAATATTTCCTGTCCCCATGCAAAAGGTTATGGAGCCACTATTGGGCAGAATCCAGATTTATCTTACAGTGTTTGCAAGGCTGTAAAAAAATCCGTAAAAATTCCAGTTTTTGCTAAATTAACGCCAAATGTTACAGATATATTAGAAATAGCTAATGCAGTTGTAGATGCAGGCGTAGATGGATTAGTAGCAATAAACACTGTTAGAGGAATGGCTATTGATATAAAGGCAAAGAAGCCAATTTTAGGAAATAAATTTGGAGGTTTGAGTGGTAAATGTATAAAACCAATAGGCATAAAGGTTGTTTGGGATCTTTATGAAAATTTTGATGTCCCTATTATTGGCGTAGGTGGAATAGTTAGTGGAGAGGATGCTATAGAATATATGATGGCTGGTGCTTCTGCTGTTCAAATAGGAAGTGGTGTCTATTATAGAGGATATGATATATTTAAGAAAGTTTGTGATGAAATTATAAAGTTTTTAAAAGAAGAGAACTTAGAATTAAAGGATATTATAGGAATTGCTCATGAATAATTTTACTCTTTTTCTTTAAATTCCTCTATACACTCATCACACAAATATCTTCCCTGATATAGTCTAACTCTCCCTTGATATCCACAGTTTTCACAAATTCCATATATATACTCTTCAGAAAATTCGTCAGTATCTAATGGAATTTTTTCTTTTTCATCTTCTGGCTTTATTGAAGCATATTCAGCAATAATTTCCAATAATTTTGGTGAAACTCTAATAATATCGCTCTCTGTTATTATTCCTACTAATTCACCATCTTTTACAACAGGCAATCTTTTTATCTTATGTTTAGCCATGATCTTAGCGGCTTCATTAATTGAAGCAGTTTGAGGAATTGTTATTATTTTTTTACTCATAACTTCTTCAGCTAAAATCTCTTTTGGTTTTAGATTCTTTGCTACAACTCTTTTTATAATGTCTCTTTCTGTAACAATTCCTATAGGCTCCTTGCCTTCTACAATAACCACAGCCCCTATATCTTTCTCCTTCATTATGTTGGCGATGTCATAAACTGTCATATCTTTTGTAGCGGTAATTACTGGAAAACTCATTACTTCTGATACAGGAATGTCGTAAGCTATATCCATAAATATCCCCCATAAACTTCTATACAAAAATTAACTGGATGTAGTCATTTATATACTTTATACCTTGATTAATAAATAGCAATAGGTTTAGTAATATTTTTTATTATTTATATTTTATATAATGTTCTAAAATTTCTTTATGAACGTCATCTATTGGTTTATTAGTTGTATCAATTACAATAAATTTGTGCTCTTTTGCCAATTCTAAATATTTTTCTTGAACTTTTTGTAGAAAACTTTTATTTTCAAATATGTCTTTACCTTTAACTCTTTTTAAAGCAACATCAACATCAACTGTTAGTAAAAAAACTATATCTGGCTTTAAAGCGTATCTATTTATTGATTTTATAAAATCTTCATCAACACCTGCAACGCTTTGATAGGCTATTGAAGAATACAAATATCTATCACAAACTACATCTCTACTTTTTAAAATATCTTTTATTATCTTTGTATGCTCTACTCTATCTGCGGCAAATAACAATGCTAATGTTCTATCATCTAATTTTATTTTATTTTGCAAACATTCTCTTATTAATCTTCCTATTGGACTATCTGTAGGCTCGCAAGTCCAAAAAGCATTGAGAGATTTAGATAATAGTTTTGATAGTGTCGTTTTACCACTACCATCAATACCTTCAAACACAATGAACATTTTTATCACCAAAATCTATATATAAGATTTATCATTATTAATCATTATAAATTAGCCTAAAACTAAATGGTGATTCTTATGGAATCATTTATTGACATTGTTAGAGATATACTTATTTTTATATCTTCTTTGGGGATTTTACTAGCATCATATAGGTTATGGGTTGAAAAAGATAGAAAAAACATTATTTATGCGAGAATACATATTTTAGGAGTTATAGATTGTGCATGTTTTTTAATTTTTATAGCTTTGGGAGAGCCACTATTAGCATTTGTTTATTTAATCTTAGCCCCATTTTTGGCTCATGCAATTGCAAATGCGGCATACAATGACAAATTAGATAAGTTGTCTAAGTAAAAATCTTTAAAACTGTCTTTCAGTTGAAAACTTAAACTCTTCCTCACCAAATAACTTTTTAACAATCCAGTCAGGATCAAATTCAATTAAATCTTCATATCTCTGCCCAACTCCTAAATACAAAATAGGTTTTCCAATTGCATAGCCAATAGATAACGCCGCCCCTCCTTTTGCATCTGCATCTATTTTTGTCAATATAATTCCATCTATATTCACTGCCTTATTAAACTCTTCAGCCTGATAAACTGCATCATTACCTGTTAAAGCATCTCCAACGAATATAACTAAATCTGGCTTTGTAACTCTAACAACCTTTTTTATTTCCTCCATTAAGTTTGTATTTGTTGCCTGTCTTCCAGCAGTATCTGCCAAAACGACATCAATTCCTCTTGCCTTAGCGTGTTGTATCGCATCGTATATAACTGCTGCTGAATCAGCCCCTTGTTTATGCTTGATAACTCTAACACCTACATTTTTAGCATGCTGTTCTAACTGCTCTATCGCCCCAGCCCTAAATGTATCCCCTGCTGCTATAACAACACTATATCCTTTTTGTTTTAATTTATATGCTAATTTAGCTATTGTTGTGGTTTTTCCAGTTCCATTTATTCCAACGAATACAATAACTGTTGGCTTTCCTTTTGCTTTATTCTTTTTTATAATCTCTTCAATATCAATCTTTTCTTGGGATAAGATGTTTTTTATGGCATTTTTTACGGCATTGATTGTTATCTCTTCTACATTATCATTGGGTGATATTTTCTTACCCACTAACTCTTTTTTAATGTTTTCAATTAACTTTTCTACAACTTCTAAGGCTACATCAGATTCTAAAAGCTCTATTTCTAATTCTTCTAATATATCTTCAATATCCTCTTCTAAAATTACAATTTCTTTTTTAAGAACTTTCTTAATAGTTCTTGTTAAGGCAAATCTATCAAAGAAACTTATTTTTTTAGAGAAAAAATTCAATTTGATGTTCTAATTAAATATATTATTCCTGAAATGATTGAAAAAGGGGTAAAGAAAATTAAAATATGGAGTGCAGGATGCGCTGATGG
>JALVUY010000173.1 GCA_027023665.1 Methanocaldococcaceae archaeon | reverse complement strand
ATATTATATATAAAACTCAAGAAAAATTAAAAATAGTAAAATATATAAGATAATAGAAAATATCACTATAAGATTGAAAAAATATGAAGATGCCTTAAATTACTATTTAAAAGCTTACAAATTAAATGAAAAGAAAATTGACGCATTATACAATGCGGGAAAACTATATTTACTTTTTGGAGATATAGATAACGCTTACGAATCTTTTAAAAAAATCTTAGAAAAAGAGCCTAACCATGAGTGTAAAAAGATAGTTACATCTATAGATTCTCTTTTTGATATTATTGATAAAAAAATTTATGAAGATATTATTAAGGCTGTTAATTTACTTGAAATTGGAAATTATATAAATGCATTGAAGTTTTTAAATAAAGTAATTTCAATAGATGAATCTAACGACTTTGCATACTACTATAAAGCTGTAATATCAGAAATTTTTGAAGAATATCACAAGGCTCTTGAATATATAAAGGAGTCAATATCTCTATTTGAGAGAAGCTTATTTTACGCTAAGTATGGAGACATTTTGAATAAAATCAATAGTTCAGAATCTGTAAATGCCTATAATAAATCCATAGAAATATATCCAAATCCTTATGCATACTTTGGATTAGCTATTTACTACTACAAAAATGGGGATTTTGAAAAATCATGTGAGTATTTTGATAAAATCTTGGAAATAACCACTTACGATGTTTCAGGAGAGTGTGATAAATTAATACTCTACTCTCTAATTGGAAAGGCAGATACTTCTAATAATTTAAAATACTACGAAGAGGCGTTATCTTATTTAGATAATCTATTGAGTAAAAATATCGAAGATCTGGACTTGTTAAAGATTAGAGGATATCTATATTTTAAGTTGAAAAATTATAAATTAGCTTATGAATCTTTTATGGATGTATTACGAATAAATTCCACGGACATTGACACTATAAAATCTTTAATAGTTGTCTATGAAAAAGCAGGAAAATATGATGAAGCTATATCAATGGCTATGAATCTAAAAAAATTATTAGATAATAATGATGAAGCTGATAGAATTATCAAAAGGTTGATGGATAGAGAGTCATCGAACTTAGATATATCCTCTCCTCTGTTAAAGGTTCCATCTATTTATTGTAAAATAGATAATGTTCAATATCACCTCGCTACTCTCTATAAGTATATTAATATTAACCCTATATTGGCATATATTTATCTATTTATAATTGAAAACTTAAATATAATTGAAGAAATTTATGATGAAGATAAATCAAAATCTATCAATAACCTTATTAACTACTTAAAAGAAAAATTACCTATTGAAATGTATAAGTATTGTGACTCTCCCG
Source organism: Methanocaldococcaceae archaeon (assembly GCA_027023665.1). GTDB lineage: Archaea > AGJL01 > Methanococci > Methanococcales > Methanocaldococcaceae > Methanocaldococcus. The sequence goes on along the minus strand of JALVUY010000173.1, from coordinate 6,836 downwards.
AAAATTATAAGCCAAATGATGAAATTATTAATACTTGTAAGAGAGAATTGTCAAAATTTGGATTTATTTTGTAAATTAACTAAATATTATATTATGACAAAAAATTAAGGAGAGGAATATGAAGGTTATTGGAAAAACATCAACAAATTATTTTAAATTTGAATCTTTAGAAAATGTAAGGTTGTGGGAGTATGTTATTACAAAAAATACAGATGATAAAGAGGTTTTAGGTATTGTAAAAAATGTTACTGCTGAAAACGGAAAGTATATTTGTGAAGCAAAGGTTATAGGAGTTTTGAGCGATAATAAAATACTTATGAATAGGTATCCAATTAAACCTGATGAAAATGTAAAATTTTGTGAAGATACGATTTTAAACAATATTTTTTATGTTAAAAATGGAATTAGTATTGGACATTTATTAACAAGGGAAAATGTTAGGGTTTATTTAGATACAAATTCTCTTGTTTCTCGTCATTTTGCTATTTTATCAGTTACTGGTGGAGGGAAATCTAATACAGTGTCAGTTTTATGTAAAGAGTTGGGAAAAAAGAATGCAAGTATAATTATCTTTGATACTCATGGAGAATACACTACCTTATATCACGAAGATTTAGAAGGAAAAGTTAAAGTGATTGTTCCTAAAATGAATCCATCAATGTTATCTCCTGATGAACTTTCTGATTTAATTGGAATAGATAAAAATGATTTTGAAAAAAGAATTTATCTTGAATATGCTTACTACACAATAAAAAATGATTTTCCAAATATTGAGGGTTTAGAATTTATTGAAAAGTTAGAAAATTTATTGTATGAGTGGAGTAAATCGGCGGAAGTTGGTTGGGAAATTAAATATTATAATCCACTAAAAAGGAAATACGACAGAAGAAAAGTGGGTGAGCAAGATTTTATTAACATTATTTCTCTATATAATTTAATTGGAAAGTTTATGATTGATTTTTCATTGTATATAGGAGATAGAGATATTATAGAGGAATTTGAAATTGGTAAAATAAATGTTGTTGATTTAAGTGGATTAGAAGCTTATCAAATGAGGACTATTGTAGGTTATGTAGCTAAACATATATTATCAAAAAGAACCCTTTATTTAAAATCATTAAAAGAGCGTAATATTCCAAATGAAAGGATAAGAATGACGGCTTTATCTAATTTAGAAACTATAGATAAACATTATAAAATTGTTAAAAAACCTGTATTGATCATTTTAGAAGAAGCACACATATTTATACCAATTAATGAAAAGACTGCATCAAGTTTGTGGTTAGGAAAAATAGCAAAAGAGGGTAGAAAGTTTGGAGTTGGATTAGGTTTAATTTCTCAGAGACCCAAAGAATTAGATCCAAATATTTTGTCACAAACAAACACTAAAATTATTTTAAGAATAATTGAACCCGAAGATCAAAAATACATTCAAAGGGCTTCTGAAGATTTAGGTGAAGATTTAGCAAAAGACTTAGCTTCTTTGTGTATTGGTGAGGCACTTATAGTAGGGACTGCTATAAATTTGCCATCAGTAGTTAAAATAGATAAATTTGATGGAGTGTATGGAGGAAAGGATATAAATATAGTTGGAGAGTGGATGAATATAAATGATGAGTGGTAAGTAGAGGGGATAATTATGGAAAACATTGAGGAAATAATTAAAAATTTAAATTTAAAGTTTAGAAATATAGATGGAGAGAAGTTAATTATAGCAATTACATGCGATGAGAATAAAAATGTATTAATGACTGCATTTATGAATGAGGAGGCATTAAAGGAAACATTAAAAACTGGTTATATGCACTACTACTCAACGAGTAGAAAAAAATTATGGAAAAAAGGTGAGGAAAGTGGAAATGTTCAAAAATTAAAGGAATTTTATAGAGATTGTGACGGAGATGCTTTGTTATTCATAGTAGAACAAAAAGGAGTGGCATGTCACGAGGGATATTACTCATGCTTTCACTACAAATTAAAAGATGGTAAGTTAGTAGTATCTGAAGACTACTATATATAAATAATACTCTCAATGAGTGAAACTATGGACTTTGAAAAATTTAAAGAGAAAGAAATATCAAAAAAAGAAGCTTTAGAATTATTTGAAGATAATGAAAACATTTTTGAACTATTTAAATTTGCTGATTCTTTGAGAAAAGAGGAAGTTGGAGATATAGTGACTTATGTAGTAAATAGGAATATAAATTTCACAAACATCTGCGTAGGAAACTGTAAATTTTGTGCTTTTAGGGCTAATGAGAATGATAAACATGCTTATTTTTTAGACATAGATGAAATTGCTAAGAGGGCTGTTGAAGCAAAAAAATTTGGATGCACTGAAGTTTGTATTCAAGGTGGCTTACATCCTAAGATAGATACTTATTATCAGGCAGAGATTTTAAAGGCAGTTCATGAGGCGACAAAACCTTATGGAGATATACATATACACGCATTTTCTCCGATGGAGGTTTATTTTGGAGCAGAAAATGCCGGATTAACTATTAAAGAGGCTCTAAAAATATTAAAAGAAAGTGGATTAAATTCAATGCCCGGAACTGCGGCAGAAATTTTAGATGATGAGATTAGGGAAGAACTGTGTCCTAATAAAATAAAAACAAGAGAATGGATATATATAATTAAGGAAGCTCACAAAATGGGAATTCCTACGACTTCTACAATTATGTATGGGCATATTGAAGAGTATAGGCATATAGTTAATCATCTTTTTATAATTAAAGAGATTCAGGAAGAGACTAATGGTTTTACTGAATTTGTTCCACTTTCATTTATGTATAAAAATGCTCCAATTTATAGAGAGGGAAGAGCAAGAGCAGGAGCCACTGGAATTGAAGATTTAAAGATGTTTGCTATTAGTAGAATTATTTTTAGAGGATTGATAAAAAATATTCAAGCATCTTGGGTTAAATTAGGAAAAAAAATGGTTCAAGTGGCATTAAAGTGTGGAGCTAACGATGTAGGAGGAACACTTATTGAGGAGAATATATCAAGAAGTGCTGGGGCAGAGCATGGAGTTTATATGAGTGTTGAGGAGATAAGAGATATGATTAAAAGGGTTGGATTAACTCCTAAAGAAAGAACGACACTCTATAAATTATTAGAATAATTAAGGTGATGAAATTGAATGTAAAGAGAAGGTATTTTTTAAGTAAAAAGAATATAAAAAACTTAAAAAAAGAGTTAAATGAATTTTTTGAAAATTTGGATGATATTATTCCAAAAAAGAGCGATGTAGAGGTAGTTATAACTGATAATTTTGACATTATATTGGTAGATAGAGAACCAATTGCCTTTAAAAAAGACGATAAAATCATTCCTACAATTAAGTTGTTGTTAAAATCCTTACCAAATAAGAATTTAGTTGTAGTTGATAAAGGGGCAATAAGATTTTTAATAAAAGGGGCAGATGTAATGGCTCCAGGAATCGTTGATGCCGATGAAAATATTAAAGAAGGAGATGTTGTATTTGTTGTTGATGAAGAACATAAAAAGCCAATATGTGTAGGAATTGCTCTAATGAATGGAAAAACGATGAAAGAGTCTAATGAAGGTAGAGCTGTTAAAAATCTTCACTATGTAGGAGATAAGATATGGAAATTTATGGGATAAAATGGATGATAAAAAGTATATATTGATACTATCAATTATTTTAATTATTACATCTATGTTAATTTATTCCGTGCATTTTTTAATATTTGGGGATATTGAACATTTATTGAGTTATTTTATACTTCATTTAGCCTTTGTGCCTATTGAAGTATTACTCGTAACAATAGTTATTGAGAGGATTTTAGAGCACAGAGACAAAATAAACAAATTAAAAAAACTTAATATGCTTATAGGTGCATTTTTTAATACTGTTGGTGAAGATTTACTAAAAATTATCTTAAAAGCAGACAATGGAAATATAAAAAGTTTTTTAAAAATAACAAATGAATGGGATAACAAAAAGTATGAAAAAATGAAAAAACTCTTAAAAAATTATAAATATTATATAGATATTGAAAAAATCAACTTATATGAACTTAAAAGTTTATTAAATAAAAATAAAGAATTCCTTTTGAGACTAATGGAAAATCCTCTATTGTTAGAACATGATGAGTTTTCAGAATTGTTATTAGCAGTTTTTCATTTAGCAGATGAATTACATAAAAGAGAAGATTTAAACAACTTACCAAAAAGCGATTTAGACCACTTAAAAAATGATATTATTAGAGTTTATAAATTCTTAGTTATACAGAGGCTAAATTATGTAAAGCATTTAAAAGATAATTATCCATATCTATACTCAGTATATTTAAGGTCAAATCCTTTTAACGAAGGTTCAGTAATCGTAACAGAAACCAATTAAAAATAATAAATTGTATTAGTATTATAAAGATGTGTAATATTAAAACTATTGATTTTATTACTCTTTAAAAAAGTATATATAGGTGTTTGAAAATTATTAAGGGTTGATTAATTAAATAATTAAAAATGGTGGAAATAATGAATAAACCAGTAAAAAAGAAAGTAAATAAGATAATTCCAAACTTTGAATATGCAAGAAAATTAAGAGGGAAAAAAGTCAAGATATTTTTAAGAAATGGGGAAGTTATAGATGCAAATGTTACTGGAATTTCAAACTATGAGATTATTGTAAAAGTAGGAGACAGAAACTTATTAATATTTAAGCATGCAATTGACTATATAGAATATTAAGTTTTCATTTTTTTCTATTTTACTTTTTTATTTTGTGTAAGAAAATTTTCTAAAGCTCGAAAAATTATTTTTATTAATTGAATAATGCTTGCTTTTTTAATTATCTATTATCAGAGCCCTCTCTCGCTAAAAATTATTATCTATAGGAGGGTAAAACCCTCCTATGGGAGTAGCTCCCTATGGATTTAAAATCAGCTCCTAAGGGGTTAGAAAGGAGTTTTTACTATTTGTTTTCTTGTTAAAATCAGAACTTCAGCAGAATTAAAAATTATATATATTTTTGTTATTTCATATCTACAAATATTCAAATATATAAAATAAACAATAAAAGTATAAATTTTTTATAGAAAAACCTATAAAAGGAACTCTTTACTATTCTTAGTCATAAAATAGTTAGATTGGTGAAGCATATGAAGTGGAGAAGAACACATTACTCAGCAGAGATTACGTCAGAAATGGATGGAGAGGAAGTAATTGTAATGGGATGGGTGCATTCAATTAGAGCGTTAGGTAAAATTATATTTGTTATTTTAAGAGATAGAGAAGGATTTGTACAGATAGTAGCACCAAAACAAAAGGTTGGAGAGGACTTATTTAAACAAATAAAAAAACTTGGTACTGAGGATGTTATTGCAGTTAAAGGAAAGGTTATTGCAAATGAAAAAGCACCAAATGGATTTGAAATATTACCATTAGAGTTGGAAGTTTTAAATACTGCTCAAAGACCTCTTCCTTTAGATCCTTCTGAAAAAGTTCCTGCAGAGTTAGATACAAGGTTAGAAAATAGATTTTTAGATTTAAGAAGACCAAAAATTCAAGCAATATTTAAAATAAGAAGTGAAATGTTAAAATCCGTTAGAAAGACACTATACAATGAAGGATTTATTGAAGTAAATACTCCAAAGTTAGTTGCATCATGCACAGAGGGAGGAACGGAACTGTTCCCAATATCTTACTTTGAGAGAGAGGCATTTTTAGGTCAGAGTCCTCAACTCTATAAACAGATGTTAATGGCTACAGGTTTGGATAGAGTGTTTGAAATAGCCCCTATATTTAGAGCTGAGGAACATAACACAAGAAGACATTTAAACGAGGCTACATCTATAGATATTGAAATGGCATTCGCTGATGACAACGACGCTATGGAAATGTTAGAGAAGGTTGTATATAATGCATTTGTAGATGTTTATGAAAATAGAAGCAAGGAGATTGAGACATTAGGAATTAAATTTGATATACCTCCAAAAAAGTTTGATAGAATTACCTATGATGAAGCCATAGAGATAGCAAACTCTAAGGGCGTTGAAATTGTTTGGGGGCAAGATTTAAGTAGAGAGGCAGAGAAAGCTATTGGAGAGGAGATGGGAGGATTATACTTTATAACTGACTGGCCATCTGAGACGAGACCATTCTATACAATGCCAAAAGAAGATAATCCAGAAGTTTGTAAGGCATTTGATTTAATGTATAAAGATTTAGAAATCTCTTCTGGAGCTCAAAGAATTCATCAGTATGATTTATTAGTAGAAAATATTAAGAAAAAAGGACTAAATCCAGATGGATTTACATATTACTTAGAAGCATTTAAGTATGGAATGCCTCCTCACGCTGGATGGGGTTTAGGGGCAGATAGATTTACAATGGTTTTAACTCAGCAAGAAAACATTAGAGAGTGTGTATTATTCCCAAGAGACAGGCAAAGATTAACTCCATAATATTAAATTTTACTTTTGCTTTCAATAGAAATTTAACTTAATTAATCTTTGTGGTTTTTTCTGCCTTTAATTTATTTCCCTTACCATTTTATTTTTTATTATTTAAAGCCCTCCCTCGCTAAAAATCTTTATTTTTGGAATTAAAGGATTTTAATTTGAAATTTTTAGATTTTATTAGATTTTAGGAAATTTCGGAGGGTCTTTTATTTTGATTAATTTAAATATTTAGTTATATTAAATTATTGAGATTTTTAGGAGATTTTGGTAGTTTGTTTTTATTTCAAATTTTCCCCGATAATTGGGTTGATATTAATAATTTAAAGTATTTTAAAGTAAATAAACAAAAATAGAAAAGTTTATATAGAAGTTGGGAGGTATATAAATAACAACAGTAATTGACCC
>JALVUY010000172.1 GCA_027023665.1 Methanocaldococcaceae archaeon | reverse complement strand
CCTTTATTCCTTTTAAACTTTTGGTAGTTTTAGTAATTTTATATATTTTAAATAAAGAAGTTGATGACATAAACATAAATATAAGAAATATCATAAAACTATGTATAATGGCTCTTGGATTAGCCCCAGGACTTAGAGATTTATTTAGAATGGCTATGGGTGTTTAAAATTGAGATGATAATTATGATGATAGATATATTTTTATTTGTACCTTTGTTTATAATTTTAGGCTTTATAATTGGAATTTTAGCAAGTTTGTGTGGATTGGGTGGAGGTTTTTTAGTTGCTCCAATTTTAGTAATAGTTTTTAATTATTTAGGAATCCCTAATGGTATAAAATTTGCTATAGGAACATCTCTATTTGTTGTTTTTATAAATTCCATTGTATCATTTATTAGACATATGAAACATTATGAAAATTTTAATATCGAGTGGAAATCTATAATTGCATTAGGAATTACAGGATTAGTTTTCTCAAAACTTAGTAGTTTTTTAGTTGTTAATTATATCAATACTTACATCCTAAAAAAACTCTTTGGAATTTTTTTAATAACAATTGGTATATATTTAGTAAAATCAGGAGAAAATAGAGATCATTATAAATTTTATAATGTAAGTATTGTTCATTTTATTGTTTATGGAATTATTGCAGGTTTATTGGCAGGTTTATTTGGTATCGGCGGAGGAATAACCATTATTCCAATAATGTCTTTATTTAAATATCCAATTAAAAGAGTAATAAAAATTACAATAAGTGTAGTCCCTTTAATTTCAATTGGTGGAGTAATTACATACTTAACGGCAAACACTCAAAATTATATTTATAATGTTGGCTATGTGTCAATACCAATAGCATTAATTACAGTAGTTCCAATAATATACTCCTCAAAATTAGGATTACATATTCATCAAAAAATTTCTCCAAGATATTTAAGAATAATTCTTGGCACCATATTGGGAGGAGTAGGATTAGTTATGATTTATTAAATTCTTTAATTTCTTTAATACTCTTTTCAATAAACTCTAAAACTTTATCAAATCCTTCCATAGTTTTTAGACTTAATAAAATAACTTCTGCGTCTGGATTAATTCTTTTAGCATCATTTTCCATCTTTTTTATATCTGCTCCAACCGCCTCTGCCAAATCAATTTTATTAATTATTATTAAATCAGCAGTTTTCATAATTCCCGGATGTTTTTCTATTGTATCGTCTCCCTCAGTTGTTGAAACAATTACTATTCTTTTGTGAGTTCCTAAATCGAAATCTGCTGGACAGATTAAGTTTCCTACATTTTCAATAAACAATAAATCTATATTTTCTAAATTTAAATCCTCCAATGCATGCCCTACTAAGTGAGCATCTAAGTGGCACTCTTTACCAGTATTTAATGGAACTACCTCAACTCCATGCTTTTTCATTCTATCAGCGTCAAATTTTGCTATAACATCTCCCGCAATACATGCAATTCTATATTTATCCTTTAAATTTTCAATTAATTTTTCAATTAATAATGTTTTACCACTACCTATTGCCCCCATAAAGTCAAAGGCAACAACATTATGTTTATTTAAAAGTTTTCTATTTTTGTCTGCTAATCTTTTATTTGCCTTTAATATATCCTTTGCAATATCTAAAACTCCAACAATATGCATATTTTACCACCTTACCATAAATTGTTGCTAAGAAACTCTGCTTTAGGGCGGTGATGAATTCAGATGAAATCTTTCAGATTTCATTATTCTCCTTGCGAAACAAGGAGATAGGGGAGGTGGGTGAGTTTTATATACTCG
>JALVUY010000171.1 GCA_027023665.1 Methanocaldococcaceae archaeon | reverse complement strand
TCCTATAAGTCTTTACAATAAAAATTCATACTTTGTAGTATATAAAAGGAAAAGTTTCAAAGACGAAAAAGTTTTACCACATTAAACGCAGCAAAGTATTTTTGCCTTAACAATACCACTTTTGTTTTACTTACTTCTTTTAGTCACTCTAGGCGCAGCAAAAAGTCTCTGCCTTAACAACGAAATTTTTCGATTTCGTCATGTTGAGCGCAGCGAAACATCTCTGCCTTAACAACAATACGTTTGGGAAAGTTTAACCAGAAGATTTTATCTTTTTATCGTGCAAAATTGCTTTTTAATATTAATTATCTTTCATCTATTTTCTGCCTTTATAGGAAGAAAAGTTAGAAAGCAAACTTTGTGTCCGCTCTAACAAATGAGGTCCTTCGCTTGCTGACGCTTACTCGAGGACGACGGGGAAGGGATAGACCCTTCGCAAAGACGGCTCAGGAGGACCGCCCTTTCTCACTCTGAGCGAAGCGAAGAGTCTATACCCTAACAATAGAACTTTTTGTAGTTTCGTTATCCTTAAAGAGTATAGTGAAGAATTGCTGCTTTACTGGAGCAGCCCATTTGAATAACAGCAAAAGGATCTTACATCTTTAATGTAATGCTTAAATTAAATTTGCTTTTGATTTATTTCCTGTTTTTAAAGGATAAAAGTACGAGATAAGATAATCGTTGCATCGAATTTGTTTTAAATTTTTTACTTGAAATGACTGACGAAAATTATTTATACGCTTTTCCACGAGGGAGAATGTCAATTACAAATATCTCATGGTTCTGTGCACTCATCGTGAAGATTACCCTAAACTCTCCAACTCTTAAACGAAGAAGCCCATGATATTTTCCTGCGAGTATTTTTACATCAGGCTTAGGAACCTCTTTACCGTTATAGTAATTTATCAGATTTAAAAAGGCAGTGTCTATTTTTTTCTTTAAATCACTGCCATATAAGTTTCTATGTTTTTTAGCTCTTTTACTTATCTTTATCTTCCAGCTCATACTCTTCTGCTACTTCTAAGTCTTCTTCCTTTAAGGAATCTAATATTTCTGCAAGCTCTTTGTTCTCCTCGTCGTTGCACTCGGAAGCAGAAGCCATAATCTTGAAGTAGGTAGTATTGTATCCTTCTTCTTTTACCATCCTCATTAAGGATTCTTCAAGGATACTACTAATACTTTTTTTCTGGATGGCTTTAAGCTTATTAAGGATTGTCCAAGCCAGAGGAGACATTGTTATACTATGCCTTTCTTTTGTAGTACGCATATTTCACCTCCTTATACGCATTAGTCATATATACACATAACAATATAGAGAGATTTTAAGTATTGTCAATAGTATTACGAACAAATGTTTTTAAAGTCATTGCTATATACAATTATTTGTAGTTTTTTCTTTATTTTCTTTTTGCCTTTTGTTTTAAGTCGCCCTGAGCACAGGAAAGAGTCTCTGCCTTAACCACGAGAAACTTTTCGATTTCGTCATGTTGAGCGCAGAGAAACATCTCTGCTTTAACGACATTCGCTTTGTTTACATCAAAGCTATATAAAATTTTTGGAAGACCACCCAAAACAGCAAATTACTCCTAATAAATCCTGTATTCGTCAGGCCTAATTCAAAACATACTATTTAAATGCCCGTAGACGCAAATCTTGAGAAAAATCGGGTAATTATACCTGCAAAATGCGTTAAACGGCCTTATTTTAGGGCATATGAAAATTGCAACAAAGCCCGTATTTATCGGCATTTTTTGAAAATTGCCACAAAATTATCAACTTGAATAAAATTAGCGAAAGTA
>JALVUY010000170.1 GCA_027023665.1 Methanocaldococcaceae archaeon | reverse complement strand
GTAATATCGTATAATTCAATAACTCATATATATATTTTTCGGCGTAAGGTTTATATATAAATGTTATAAAATAAAATTTCCTAATAGAGAGCGGGGGTCGCCAAGCCAGGTCAAAGGCGCCAGATTCAGGGTCTGGTCCCGTAGGGGTTCGCGGGTTCAAATCCCGTCCCCCGCACCATCTTTGTAATTTTAATTTTTTAGTTTGTTTAAAATTTTAAAACACAAATTTCTATTTTTTCAAAATTAAAATTTAAAAAGTTAATTAGATAGTATTTTAAAATTTTTTGTATTTTGCAGTTAAAATTTATAACATTATTTTCATTAATGTAAATATTTAAAATATTGTGTGAGATTATGGTAATTTTAGATCTATCAAAATATAGAATGATTACTGATGTTAAAAACATTGGAAATACTTTAATTTTAGAAATCAATAAAATTTATGAAGTTAAAGTTGATATTCCCTACAATGAGGTTGAAATTGAAAATTCAATAATAAAAATTAACGCCCATCCAAAAAGAGCAGAGAATATAAAAGTTGGGATTTTAAACTTAATCTCCTATAGTATTGCCAATAATTTGAAGAGTAAGATAACAAAAAGGAGAACTATATATATAAATGAACCAATCCCTTTGATTGGGCATACGGCCTTTGGATTGATTGAGAGAGGAAGAAATATAATACAGGTTAGAGGACATTGTGGTTGTAATTTAAACTGCATATTTTGTTCTGTTGATGAAGGAGAGTTTTCAAAAACCAGAAAAAATGATTATTATGTAGATTTAGAGTATTTAATTGAAAATTATAAAAAAATTGTTGAATTTAAAGAAAATAAATTTATTGAGGCACATTTAGATGGGCAGGGAGAACCTTCTTTATATTATCCCTTAGTCGATTTAGTTCAGGAGTTATCTGAGATTAACAAAAAAGGTAAAGGAATAGTTTCAATGCAAACTAATGGAACAACATTAACTTATAAATTAATAGATGAATTAGAAGAGGCAGGATTGCATAGAATAAACTTGTCTATAAATGCTTTAGATGAAAATATGGCAAAAATGCTCTCTGGTAGGAGAGATTATAAAATAGAAAAAATTTTAGACATTGCAGAGTATATAAAAAATTCTAAAATTCATTTATTAATTGCTCCTCTTTTGTTGCCAAACATAAATGATGAAGAATTTAAAAGAGTTATTGACTATGCTGTTGAATTAGAACAAAAAATTCCTCAAAATATTATAAATCCAATAACTGGAAAAAAAGACCCTATTTTAGGTTGCCAGTTATGTAGAGTTTATCAATTTGGTAGAAGACCAAAAAAAATGAAAGTTTGGGATTTTGAGAAGTTTTATAATTTGTTAAGAAAGTATGAGTTAGAATATGCAAAAAAGGGGATTAATGTAAAATTAATATTAACTCCAAAAGATTTTGGAACTCACAAAAGGAAAAGATTGCCATATCCTTTTAAAGTAGGAGAAGTTATTAAAGCTAATGTAGTTTTAGACGGAAGAATTAAAGGGGAAGTTTTAGGAGTAGCTAAAGATAGAGTAATTCAAATAATTAATGTAAAAAATGAACAAAGTTTGATTGGAAGGAATGTTAAAGTGAGAATTTTGAGAAATAAAGACAATATAATTGTAGGTGAGTTAGTTTAAATTAATTTTGAATAATTTTTAATGGTGATATGATGAATTTAATAGATTTGTATGTAAAGAAGTTTATGAATTTAATTGAAATTGAAAGGAAGTGTGAAATGGATTTTCATAAAAATGAGATAATTAGGTTAGGAAAAAAGAGAGAAAATGTAGGAAGGGCTATTTTAAATTTAAAAGGAAAATTCTTAGGAGAAAGTTTAGGTTGCACTATTGTGAGGTTTGGTAGAAAAAAAAGCTTTAAAACAGAAATATCTCCGGGAGATGTTGTCTTAATAAGTAAAGATAACCCTTTGGAGAGTGATTTATACGCTAATGTCATTTATGTAGGAAAAAACTTTATAGATGTTGCCTTTGATGTAGATGTTCCAAAGTGGGTTTATAAAGAAAGAGTTAGAATTGACTTATATGTCAATGACATTACATTTAAGAGAATGAAAGAGGCCTTGAGAGAATTTGCAAAAAAGAGAGATAAATTAGCATATATAATTTTAGGTATAGAACATCCAGAAAAACCATTTAGAGAAGACATTGAATTAGAATTTTACGACAAAAGTTTAAATGAATCTCAAAAATTAGCTGTTAAGAGGGCAGTTTTAAGTAAAGATTTATATTTAATACATGGTCCTCCGGGAACTGGAAAAACGAGAACTTTAACTGAGGTTATTGTTCAGGAGGTTAGATTTAATAAACATAAGGTTTTAGCTACTGCTGACTCAAACATTGCAGCAGATAACATTTTGGAATATTTAGTTAAAAAATATCCTGACTTAAAGGTTGTTAGAATAGGACATCCTACAAGAATTTCAAAAGATTTAATTCAACATTCATTACCTTACTTAATTGAAAATCACGAAAAATATCAAGAAATCTTAAAATTAAAGGAAAAAATCAAAGAAATTAAAGAAGATAGAGATAAATTTTTAAAACCATCTCCAAGATGGAGAAGGGGAATGAGTGATGAACAAATATTAAAAGTAGCTAAGAGAAGAAAAGATTATAGAGGAGTTCCAAAAGAAAAAATTGCAAGTATGGCAGAGTGGATTATAAGAAATAAAAAAATTAAAAAAATTATTAGCAATTTAGATGAAATTACTGAAAAAATTGTAAATGAAATTTTAAGTGAGGCAGATGTTATTGTTTCTACAAACTCAATGGCTGGCTCAGAAATATTAAAAGGATGGGAGTTTGATGTTGTAGTTATTGATGAGGGTAGTCAAGCGATGGAACCTTCCTGTCTAATACCTATAGTCAAAGGAAGAAAATTAATTATGGCTGGAGATCATAAACAGTTGCCACCAACAGTTTTAAGTGAGAATGAAGAATTAAAAAAGACGCTTTTTGAAAGATTAATAAAAAAATATCCTGAATTTTCATCTATACTAAAAATTCAATATAGAATGAATGAGAAAATTATGGAGTTTCCAAATATAATGTTTTATGACAATAAATTAAAGGCAGATGAGAGCGTTAAAAACATTACATTAATGGATTTAGTCAAAGAGGACGAAGTTGATGAGGAAGATAGAGATATTATAAATGAAATTCCAGTTCAGTTTATAAATGTTGATGGGTTGGAGAGGAAAGATAAGGAATCACCATCTTACTACAACATAGAAGAGGCAGAGAAGGTTTTAGAAGTTGTTAAAAAACTTTTGAAGTATAAAATTCCTACAAGTGTGATTACTCCCTACGATGCCCAAGTTAGATATTTGAGAAAGTTGTTCGAAGAGAATAATTTAGATGTAGAAGTTAATACGGTAGATGGATTTCAAGGTAGAGAAAACGAGGCAATTGTTATATCATTTGTAAGAACAAAAAATTTTGGATTTTTAAAAGATTTGAGAAGGTTAAATGTGGCTATAACAAGGGCTAAGAGAAAGTTAATTTTAATAGGAAATGAAAATTTATTAAAAACTGATAAAGTTTATAATGAAATGATTAAATGGGCTAAATCTATAGAAAATGAGTATAAAAAACAAAAAGAAGATAAAAAAGAAATAAATTAAAATGTTCTGAATCTTATTTCAATATATTCAGAATTAGTTATAGAACATTTTGCAAAGCCCAACATTTCTACCTTTAATCTCCCAGCAATTACTTCCTTCTCTTCAAATCCAGTAATAATTTGAGGAATTATTGAAACTTCTAAAACCTTACATAATACTCCTTCGCTACCATTTCTTAAATCCTGTTTTAAAGTCGATGTTATAAAAATAAAATCTCCTTCTTTTAGATTTTTTAAAGTTTCTAAGTTATAGGCATTTATTATAGTGAATGTTTTTATGTGATTTTCTATTAACTCATTTATAGCACTCTCTTTAATTCCAAATATTCCATATACTCTCATAATTTCACCAAATAAGCCAATAGAAATATTATTTCTATCTTCCTTAGATATTTAATTTGAGAGGCATTGCTTCCTAAAGGAAGCAATGCATCCCGGGTATCCCAATAGGGCAGAGCCCTATGGAAATAAAAATACAAACTAATGGGGGAGTATACCAATAGAGGGGGTGAAACCCCCTCTATGGCTAGATATACATTGGATATTCCTTTTTCTTAGACATCATCTTTAAATGTTGTTCAGCCAATTCTTTGAGTTTGTTTTCTATATTTTCTGCCTCTTTGATTAAACTCTCAACATTAACATTTAAATTAAACATTTTATTTAACACTTCTAATAAATTAGCTCCTCCTCTTGGATCTGGACGAACTCCTACAGTTTCTGCCAAAAGACCAATAGCGTCAAATCCGTTATCATCACATTTTATTAATAAACTTCCACTAATTCCTCCTAAAACTCCAAAATCAAATATTTCAACATAATTTTTTAAATTTTCCAATAATTTCTCTTTGTTGGCTATTCCAAAAACTTTTTCTGATTTCCCAGCAATTATTCCACCAAGTGAAACACATAACTTTGGCTTATTATCTGAAAAAGTTTTTACTATTAGTTCAGCTAATCTATTAATACTGTTTGGTGGTATAACTACATCTGAAAAGAGTACAACTAAATTTTTATTTGCATAAGCCCTTACTGGTGGATAGGGAGTTCCATTTTCAACGGTTGTTATTGGAGGAATTCCCTCTATTTCAAAGTATCCAAAGTAGTTTAATTTTAATTCTTTTATTATTTGGTAGGCGGCAATACTTCCAACTAATCCAGTTCCAGGAAACGCTTCAATAATTATTGGCTCGTCAAAATCAATATCATCCTTTTTAATAAACTTCATACTTCCACCCAAAACAACAAATTTTTATTTATATTATGTTAGTTAAATTTTTATAAATAGTTTAGTTGTTTAATGGGGATATTATGAAAATTTTAATAATAACTGGAAAGTTAGCAGAAAAAAAAGTTAAAAATGCTGTAAAAAAATATGACTTTGTTGATGTTCATATCGCCAATATATCAGTAGCCGCTTTTTTAACTCCTAATTTAATAATTAAAGAAATTAAAAAATTAGAAGATAAATTAGGCAAAAAATTAAAAGATATTTACGATTTTGTGTTAGTTACTGGATTGATAAGGCATGATTTAAAGAAAGTTGAGGAGGAAACTGGAATAAAATGTTATAAATCTACAAGAGATGCCTCAGATTTACCCCTACTTATAGAAAATTTGGATAAAATAAAACTTTCTACAAAGGATTATGCTGATTTACAACTTTTAGAGATTATTAAAAAGAAATGTGAGGAAGAGATAAAAAAAGCAGAAGAGCAAGAACTGGGAGAAGGAGATATAAAAATTGGTTCTTTAAAAGTTGGTGATAAATTCCCAATGAGAGTTTTGGGAGAAATAGTCCATGCTCCATGGCTAAATGCAAAAGAATTAGAGGAAAAAGTAATATATTACTTAGAAAGTGGAGTAGATATGATAGATTTAGGAATGGTTAGCAATGAAAACAACAGAGATAAACTTAAGGATATGTTAAAAATTGTTAGAGATATTACTGATAAGCCAGTTAGTGTAGATACATTAAACACTAATGAATTAATAGAGGCAATTAATTTGGGAGTAGATATGATTTTAAGCGTTGATGGAGGAAATTTAAATGAATTACTACCTTATTTAAAAGATTCTGACACTGCAGTAGTTGTTTTACCAACAAACTATAAAATAAACTATGTTCCAGAGACTATTGAGGGAAAAATTAAATCCTTAGAAGAAAATATAAAAAAATTGATTTATGAGGGGATAGAAAAAATAGTTGCAGATCCTATTTTAGAGCCAATAAATAACTTTGGATGTAACTTTATAGAGAGTGTAATTGCCTGTAGAGAATTTAAAAAAAGGAATAAAATACCTTTATTTTTTGGTGTAGGAAATGTTACTGAACTTTTTGATGCTGATAGTAATGGAGTTAATGCATTATTAGCGGCAATAGCCTCTGAAATTAATGCCAATATATTATTTACTCCTGAGGCTAGTGCAAAATGTAAATTCTCTATAAAAGAGTTGAAGATAGCCTCAAAAATGATGTTTTTAGCTAAAAAGAGAAATTCATTACCTAAAGACTTAGGATTTAATTTAATAAATTATAAAGATAAAAGATTTGATGAGGAAGTTACGTTTAATAGATACAATGTTCCAATAATCAAAGCTGAGGAGGATAAAAAACAAATATTAGACGAAGGTAGTTTTAAAATAGAAATTGATAGAAAAAATAAAGAGATTGTAGTTATATATTTTAATAAAAGAAGAGAACCTACATTGATGATTAGAGGGAAGAAACCAAAGGAGATTTATGAAACTGCAATAAGGTTAAATTTAATAAAAAAGTTAGATCACGCCGCATATCTTGGAAGAGAATTAGCTAAGGCAGATATTGCCTTAAAAATAGGTAAAAAATACAATCAAGATTTTGATTTATTTTATAATGAGTTCTGGAATGAGGATGATATATATTAAAATACATAACTATAATAATAAAAAACATAAAATAGATTATAAAACTCTCTTTATAGCGTTCCATACTAAATAACTCTGTGGTCTCAAAATCTCTTCAATAGGATTTAGGAATAGAATATTCCTTTTAACTAAGAACTCTTTAGTATCTTCATCTATTTTGTATTCATCAATCACATATTCTTTTTTGAATAATGAAAGTGCATTTATAACCTTATCATAATCTATTCCTTCGTATTTTCCATTCTTATCGAAATCATCTACTAAGACATATTTAGCCCTACCGTCAAGCATTGCCTCATTATACACTTTCTCAATAAACAAACTATCTGAAGAAATACAAAAAACATGGCATAGATACTTTTCTTTCGTTAAATTAATAAAGTAATTGAATAATTCGTAAATTAGAAAGTCGTTAATTTTCATATCTCCAATTTTTGTAATTCATCAAGAATTATAACTGGCTATTTGTTATAATTTCATTAATGAATGTCTATAGCTAAACAATAAAAAAATAGTTATCATATCAAAAATAAACTCACATATTAGAAAATTTACATCAATATTATGAATTTTGAAATGAATACTATTTATATCTCTTCAAAACTTTCTCTTTTTCTTCTTTTTCTTAAATATATTAGTAATAACACACCAATGATGATAAGGATTCCAATTATCCAGTAGTTATTCTCTTTAACTTCTTTATGCTCAAAATTTACAATGAATGTTTTTGAAACTGTATATTCATTTTGATAATCATCAAAATAATCCAAAAACACATTTAAAGGAACTGTTCCATTTACATCATATAGAGTATACACTAAAGTATCATAGTCATCTTCATCCAAATCTCCTACATATTTTGTGTAGTTTTTTCCATTTACATTTAATGTTAAGACACAGTGTCTCATTTTTGACAGTCCTCTATTAGCAACACCAATAGTAACTTCATAGCTATCATCTTTAAAATCAACATCATCTAAATATATAAATGGCTGATTTTTATAGATTTTTTTAACAACCTTTATGTTTATTGGTATCGTATAATTGTAAAAGTTTCCGTCATCACCTATCCAATTGATATTTGCGTATATTGTATAAATTCCATTCTCAATTTCAGGAACTGCATATATTGTTATAGGAATATCTCTTTCACACTTTGCCTTTAAAAATCCAATATAATAAGTTCCACTTCCTAAAACATTTATTTTGTTATTTCCAAAAAAATTTACACTTAAATACTTTGCATTTCCAGTTCCTTCATTTATTAATCTTATTGTTATTGTTTTTGATTTTGAAGGAGATATTGAATTATTATCTATTTTGATTTGAAATTTTGCAATTCCATAAACTGGCAAATAATAAACTTTAGTGATATTATAATGAATTAATCTCTCATCATCACTACCTTTATTATAAATTTCGTCATAATTAACAGTAATATCAATCCTATAATTATCTGAAGGAGCATTTTCATTAACATGTAGTTTGAAATAAACAATATCACTTTCACCAGGATTTAAATGAGATATTTCTGCCTTTCCTATAGTAGGATGTATTTGTCTTAACTCAAATGGATAATGAGGTGAGATTTTAACAATTATATTTTTAACTTCATTATTATAATTATTGTTAGTTATTTTAATCCATAAATCTACATCATCTCCAGGATGTATTTTTAC
>JALVUY010000169.1 GCA_027023665.1 Methanocaldococcaceae archaeon | reverse complement strand
GGGTAATATTGAGTTTATTACATTCGTTATTGAAATAATAGTTTATATATCAGTTGTAATAATCCTTTCTGTTATTCTATTCACTAAATCAAACAATAAAAATAGGGCTAAATTATGATTACAGTAATGGGAATATCTAAGGATGGTAAAATTGTGGAAGTAAAATTTGATAATCTCAATTTAGAGGATTACAAACTTATTTGGATTGATTGTTATGATCCTAATGATGAAGAGATTTATAAAGTTTCTAAAAAAATAGGTATAGAGGTCTCTGAATTGTATATAGGTTTAGATGAACAAGAAATTCCAAGAGTTGAGGAAAATGAAGACTACTATTTGATTATTTACAAAGCCCCACTATTTGAAGAGGATATTACCACAACTTCTTTAGGTATTTTTATTAAAAATAATACCCTATTAACAATCCATACAAATAAAATAAAGGCTATTGGAAGATTACACAAGTTAATATTAACAAGAAAGCCAAAGGTTATATTTGAAAGAGGTATTGGTTTTTTATTATACAACATACTGAATGAAATAACAAGAAGTTTTTCGAGGATTTTAATTAGTTTAGAGGAAGAGTTAGAAGAATTGGAAGACAAAGTGTTAGTAGGATACGATAAGGTAGTTATGGAAGAGATACTTAGTTTAAGAAAAACATTAGTTTATTTTAACAAATCTTTAATTGCCAATAGAGATGTCTTAGTTATATTAAAAAGGAAGTATTTACCAATAACTACAAAAGAAGATAGAGAAAATTTTGAAGATTTATACTACGACACTTTGCAGTTAATAGATATGTCTGTAACCTATAGAGAAGTTTTAACTTCTATGATGGACATAACTTTATCGTTGGAGAATATAAAGATGAACCAAATTATGAAAATTCTGACTATGGTTACTACAATTTTTGCTGTTCCTATGTGGATTACTGGAATATATGGAATGAATTTTCATTATCTACCTTTAACAGAAAATCCAGAAGGCTTTTGGATTATATTATCTTTAATGGTTATTATAATAATAATATTCGTATACATATTTAAGAGGTCTGGATGGATTTAATGAGAGGTGATTTTGTGATTATTTGGCCTTCATATATTGATAAAAACAAAAGTAGAAGAGAAGGGAGAAAAGTTCCAAAAAATTTAGCAATAGAAAATCCTTGTTTAAGAGATATTGAAAGATCTTTAAAAAAACTTGGTTTAGAGCCTAAAATACATAGAGAAAAGAGATACCCAAGACAGCACTGGGAGATTTGTGGATGTGTAGAAGTTGATTACAAAGGAAATAAATTAAAGTTATTAAAAGAAATTTGCAAAATAATAAAAAATAAAGAATAGAATTATTTAAGTATTTAAGAGAAGTTTTTCCATTTGTTGTACTTCTTTTACTTTTATAGCTATTTTAGCTTACTACTTGGGTCTATATCTTTTCTATAAGAACTAATCAATTGAATTAATAGAAATTGTTTGTATATAAATTTAAAATTAAAATAAAAAACAAAGTGAGACTATGGAAATTCCAATATTTGTTGCAGTTTTAAGTTTTATTATTATGTGCCTTGGTGAGATTTTAGCATATTATTCTGTCTCACTAAAATATAAATATGAAATAGAGGCTATATCTTTTGGATTTATTTTGGGGGTTGCGACATTAATACTAATTCCAAAGGCATTTTTTAA
Organism: Methanocaldococcaceae archaeon; assembly: GCA_027023665.1. Taxonomy (GTDB): domain Archaea; phylum AGJL01; class Methanococci; order Methanococcales; family Methanocaldococcaceae; genus Methanocaldococcus. Next base: position 6,567 of record JALVUY010000169.1, on the reverse strand, counting down.
AGGTTTTGAAATATATGTAGTGTTGGGTATGAGTTTAGTATATATTATTGAAAAATATCTTTCATACTGCCCCTTATCAAAAAAATACTGTTTAGAATGTAGTGATATAGGAGAGTTTAAAATTAAATTTCTGTATCCAATATCTTTCTTTATACATACTTTCATAGATGGAGTTATTATCTCAATATCTTATATTAGTAATATTGGACTTCCTCTATATCTTGCTATACTCATGCATAAATTACCAGCAGGTTTTGTATTAATGTCACCATTAAAAACAGTTTATAAAAATCCATTGCCAACAGGAGTTATTGTATCATTAGGTACGGTTATAGGAACTATTGTTGGTTTAATAGTATTAAACAATATTTCTCCAAAAATACTGTTAGCATTTTCTGGAGGTATATTTTTAGGAACATTTCTTACAATATCTCCTCATATTTATAAGCATAAAAAAGAAAAATCCTTTTTGTATATATTGTTGGGGTATATTTTTGTAGCTTTCATTACACTTTTTAAAGTTTAAATTTAAATATAGTATTAATTTATTATTAAGGTTTATGTAATTTCTGAGGTGACAATCTTGAAAAAGTATAAAGATATATATCCAGACGAAAATGGAAAATTTGGTATTTATGGCGGTAAATTCGTTCCAGAAACATTAATTCCTGCAATAACTGAATTAGAAGAAGCATTTAAAAGATTTTGGATAAACAATGAAGGAAACTTTAGAGAAGAATATTATAGATTATTGAGGGACTATGTGGGAAGACCTACTCCATTGTACTATGCTGAAAGATTGAGTGAAGAGCTTGGCTGTAAAGTTTATTTAAAGAGAGAGGATTTAGCTCATTTAGGAGCACATAAAATAAACAACGCATTAGGCCAAGCATTATTGGCTAAAAAAATGGGTAAAAAAAGGGTTATTGCGGAAACTGGTGCTGGACAGCATGGAGTTGCTACAGCGGCGGCATGTGCTAAACTTGGATTAGAATGTGTTATATATATGGGAGCTAAAGATGTGGAAAGGCAAAAGTTAAATGTTTTTAGAATGGAACTAATGGGAGCAAAAGTAATTCCTGTATTTGGAGGGTCTCAAACATTAAAAGATGCCGTAAATGAGGCATTAAGAGATTGGACAACAAATGTTAGAACAACCTATTATTTACTTGGCTCAGCCTTAGGCCCACATCCATATCCAATGATGGTTAGAGAGTTTCAGAGAGTTATTGGAAAAGAGATTAAAGAACAGATATTAAAGAAAGAGGGAAGACTTCCAGATGTTATTGTTGCCTGTGTTGGAGGAGGAAGTAATGCCATAGGAGCATTTTATGAATTTTTAGATGACGATGTAGAATTATATGCTGTTGAGGCTGGAGGTAAGGGGATTGAGACAGGAATGCATGGAGCATCACTATGTGCTGGAGAAGTAGGAGTTTTGCATGGCTCTAAGATTTATGTTAAGGAAGATGAATTTGGTCAGATTGAAGAGAGTTATAGTATCTCTGCTGGCTTAGATTATCCTGGAGTTGGACCAGAGCTGTGTTTTTTAAAAGATGAAGGTAGAATTAAACCAGTGTATGTAACAGATGATGAAGCATTGGAGGCATTTCAAATACTTTGTAGATTAGAGGGAATTTTACCAGCATTAGAGAGTTCTCATGCATTGGCATATGCTATAAAGTTGGCAGATAAATTGGATAAAGATGATATTATGGTTATAAACTTGTCTGGTAGAGGAGATAAAGATGTTCAAACAGTGGCTAAAGCGTTAGGTAAAGAAATCTAAAAAAATTTTTGAGGTAATATTATGAAGTTATCTGAAAAATTTGATGAATTAAAAAATAAAAATGAAAAAGCATTTATAGCGTTTTATGTTGGAGGGGATCCAAACTTAGAACTTTCGGAAAAGGCGTTAAGCGTTATTTGTAAATATGCAGATATTGTTGAGATAGGAATTCCATTTTCTGATCCTGTTGCAGATGGAATTACTATACAGAAGGCAGATGTTAGAGCATTAAAAAGTGGAATGAATCCTTTAAAAGCATTTGAATTAGCAAAAAAATTGAATGAAAAATTTCCCGAAGTTCCAAAGGTATTTTTAACTTACTATAACATTATATTTAAAATGGGTGAGGAAAATTTTGTTAAAAAATGTAAAGAATCTAAAATTTCAGGAATTATAGTTCCAGATTTACCTATTGAAGAGGCAGACAGCTTATATAACTACTGTAAAAAGTATGGAGTTGATTTAATATTTTTAGTAGCCCCAACAACTCCAGACGATAGATTAAAGAAAATCTTAGAGAAGTGCAGTGGATTCGTATATGTTGTTTCAGTAACAGGAACTACTGGAGCTAGAGAAAAAGTTGCTGAAGAAACTAAAGAATTAATTAAAAGAGTTAAAAAGTATTCAAAAATTCCAGTTTGTGTAGGATTTGGTATTTCAAAAAAAGAGCATGTTGAAGAGATCTGTAAAATTGCTGACGGGGCAATTGTTGGAAGTGCTATCGTTAAAATTGTCGAGAAGTATGTGGATGAAAATGGAAAAATTAAGGATGAGAATGAATTTTTAAAAGAGTTAGAAGAGTTTGTCAAACATTTAAAGAAGGGAACTAAAATAAAATCTAAAACAAAGGAAAAAACAGTTATTAAAAATATTTAAGTAAAGAAATATCTGCATTTTCTAATGAAAGTAAAAAATAAATATTAGAAGGGAATATTTTCAAAGATGCATCATAATTATTTTATTAAGTCGCTATTTTATTCTATTATTAATTACTATTATTAATTACTTTTATAGATTTCATATATAAAACTTTAAGGGAGGAATGACCTTGAGAGTAACAGACCATGTATTAGTTCCAAAGCATGAAATAGTTCCAAAAGAAGAAGTTGAAGAGATTTTAAAGAGATATAATATTAAAATTCAACAATTACCTAAAATTTATGAGGACGATCCTGTTATTCAAGAAATTGGTGCTAAAGAAGGAGATGTAGTTAGAATAATTAGAAAAAGTCCTACTGCTGGGGTCTCTATAGCATATAGATTGGTTATTAAAAGGATTGTTTAAATAGGTGGCAATTATGAGAGAATTAGTAGATGCCTATTTTAAAGAACATAGTTTAATTGAGCATCAGATAGAATCCTATAACGATTTTGTAGAAAATAGATTACAAAAGATTATTGATGAAGTTGGTTATATAGAAACTGAAATTCCTGGAGGGTATAAAGTTAAATTAGGTAAAATTAGGATTGGAAAACCGGTAATTAAAGAGGCAGATGGTTCTATAAGACCTACAACCCCAATGGAAGCCAGGATTAGAGATTTGACATACTCAGTTCCACTATACTTAGAAATGACTCCAATTATTGGAGAAGGAGAGAACGAAAGAGAGGAAGAGACTGTTGAGGTTTATATTGGAGAGTTACCTGTAATGCTTGGATCTAAAATATGTCATTTATATGGAAAATCTCGAGAGGAGCTTATAGAGTTAGGAGAAGATCCAGAGGATCCTTTTGGATACTTTATTATTAACGGTACTGAAAAAGTTTTAATTACTCAGGAAGATTTAATTCCAAATAGAATTTTATGTGAAAAAGCTGAAAAAAGTGGAAAACTTATTGATGTTGCTAAAGTTTTCTCAACAAGACATGGTTTTAGGGCATTATGTACTGTCGAGAGACATCCAGATGGTTTATTATACGCTACATTTCCAGGTTTGCCAGGGCAGATACCATTAGTTATATTGATGAAGGCTTTAGGGGCAGAGTCTGATAAGGATATTATTGAGGCAGTTAATGATGAAAGATTTTTCATGGAACTCGTTCTAAATATTCAAGAAATTAGAGAAGAGTACAATATAAATACTTCTAAAGATGCTTTAGAGTTTATTGGAAAAAAGGTTGCTCCTGGACAGTTAAAAGAGTATAGATTAAAAAGAGCAGAAACTGTTTTATGTAATTATTTACTCCCTCATTTAGGAGTTTCCAAGGAAGATTTTCCAAAGAAAATTAGATTCTTAGGAATAATGGCAAGATCAGCTTTAGAATTATACTTTGGATATAGAGTAGAGGATGATAAAGACCATTATGCATATAAAAGAGCAAAGTTAGCAGGAGACTTAATGGAAGATCTGTTTAGATATGCCTTTAATCAACTTGTGAAGGATATAAAGTATCAATTAGAGAGACAAACATTGAGAAACAAAAAGCCTTCAATTCAAGCCGCTGTAAGAAGTGATATATTAACTGAAAGAATTGTCCATGCCATGGCTACTGGAACTTGGGTTGGAGGAAAAACTGGGGTTAGCCAACTCTTAGATAGGACAAGTTATTTAGCAACAAATTCTCAATTAAGAAGAATTGTCTCTCCACTGTCAAGATCACAACCACACTTTGAGGCAAGGGAATTACATGGAACTCACTGGGGTAAAATTTGTCCATCAGAGACCCCAGAGGGGCCAAACTGTGGTTTAGTTAAAAACTTTGCTATAATGTGTAAAGTAACAAGAGAAGAAGATGACAGCAAAATTATAGAACTGTTAAAATCCTTCGGAATTAAGTGTCAATACATTGAATAAATCAGTTCTTTTTATCTCTTTAATTTCTCCATTCAAATATTTTATTAAATTTGGAGTTATTACTTAGAATTAGAATTTAAGCAAATAATAATATAACCTAGGTGAAAAACTTGGCTTCCAGAGATGTTAATATTTATGTTAATGGAAAGTTGGTAGGAACTACTGACAAGCCAGAAGAGTTGGTTAATAGTATTAGAGAGGCTCGAAGAAAAGGACTAATTCCACAATATACTACTGTTGTTTATTATGAAGAAAATAATGATATCTATATAAACACGGATGCTGGAAGAATTGTAAGACCTCTAATTGTTGTAGAAAATGGAAAACCAAAATTAACAAAGGAACATATTGAAAAATTAAGAAAAGGAGAAATTACATTTTCAGATTTGGTTAAAGAAGGAGTTATTGAATATTTAGATGCTGAAGAAGAAGAAAATGCATATATAGCAATGCCTGAGGAGGAACTTACTGAGAAACACACTCACTTAGAGATCGATCCTCTGACAATATTGGGTATTGGAGCTGGAGTTGCTCCATATCCTGAGCATAATGCCGCTCCAAGAATTACAATGGCTGCAGCAATGGGTAAGCAGTCATTAGGTATTCCAATGAGTAATATAAAATGGAGATTAGATACAAGAGGGCATTATTTGCATTATCCACAGGTGCCAATTGTTAGAACAAAACATCAGGAAATTTTAGGATTTGACAAAAGACCAGCAGGACAGAACTTCGTTGTAGCAATTATGAGTTATGAAGGATATAACATGGAGGATGCTATAGTATTTAACAAATCAGCAATTGATAGAGGATTGGGGAGAAGTACGTTTTTCAGAACTTATGATGCCTGTGAGAGAAGATATCCAGGAGGACAGATGGATAAAATTGAAATTCCTGACTCAAATGTTAGAGGTTACAGATCAGAAGAAGCTTATAAAAACTTAGAAGAGGATGGTATTGCCGCTGTAGAATCTCATGTAAAAAGTGGTGAGGTTATCGTTGGAAAAACTTCACCACCAAGATTCTTAGAAGAACATGAAATTTCCATTCAAGTAAAACCACAGAGAAGAGATTCTTCAGTAGTTGTAAGACATGGGGAAGAGGGGTATGTTGATAAAGTAATATTGACTGAAACTAAAGAAGGAAATAGGCTCGTTAAAGTTAAGGTTAGAGATTTAAGAATTCCTGAACTTGGAGATAAGTTTGCTTCAAGACATGGACAGAAAGGGGTTATGGGTTTAACAGTTCCACAGGAGGATTTACCATTTACAGAAAGTGGGATAGTTCCAGACATTATAATTAACCCGCACGCAATTCCATCAAGAATGACCGTTGGACAGTTATTGGAGATGCTTGGAGGTAAAGTAGGGGCTTTAGAGGGGAGAAGGATAGATGGGACAATATTCAGTGGAGAGAAAGAGTGGGACTTAAGAAAGGCTTTAGAGGCTTTAGGATTTAAAAATCATGGAAGAGAAGTAATGTATGATGGAAAAACTGGAAAAAAATTTGAAGTAGAAATTTACATTGGAATAGCATACTATCAAAAATTACACCACTTAGTAGCTGGAAAAATACATGCAAGAAGTAGAGGACCAGTGCAAGTATTGACAAGACAGCCAACAGAAGGTAGAGCAAGAGAGGGAGGATTAAGGTTTGGAGAGATGGAAAGGGATGTTTTAATAGGGCATGGGACCGCTATGTTGCTTAAAGAAAGACTTATGGATGAATCAGATCCTTACGATGTTTGTGTATGTTCAAAATGTGGAGATTTCGCAATATTAGACTATAGAAGAGGAATAAAATACTGTCCGATATGTGGTGAAATTGAAGATCTATATCACTCTAAGAAGATTCCATTTGTTAGAATTCCTTATGCATTCAAGTTATTGTTAGATGAATTAAAGAGTATGTGTATTCTTCCAAAGTTAAAAATTAAAGATAAAGTTGAATTAGAGGATTTTAAAGAATTTGTTGAAAGAATAG
>JALVUY010000168.1 GCA_027023665.1 Methanocaldococcaceae archaeon | reverse complement strand
CATTCAATGGAGATAAATATTTAATGGCTGAAATTATTAGAGTTAGAGATGAAAAATGGGTAAAACTTAGAGATTTGGAAATAAAAAAGACGAGAAAATATTTATTAGAAAATGCTGAATTGGTTGATGAGGAAACTGAAGAGGAAGAATTTGAAGAAGATATAGAAATTAAAAATTTAGATCCAGAAGTTATAAAAGAAAAAATATTATCCATTATTGAAAAATTTGGAGAAATTACATTTGAAGAACTCTCTGGTATGGTTAAACTTTCAGAGGAAGATTTAGAAAAGTATTTATCTGAGTTAATAGAATCTGGAGACATATTTGAACCAATGCCTGGTGTTTATAAAACTTTATAATTTGGAGGTGGAAAAGTGTTATTAGAAGAAACTTTGAAATCCTGCCCTATTGTAAAAAGGGGAAATTATCATTATTTTATACATCCAATATCCGATGGAGTCCCAATTGTAGAGCCAAAGTTGTTGAGAGAAGTGGCTACAAGAATAATCAAAATTGGAAACTTTGAGGATGTTGATAAAATAATAACTGCCGAGGCTATGGGAATACCTTTGGCAACTATTCTCTCCTTATATACTGACATACCTTATGTAATTATGAGAAAGAGAGAATACAAATTACCAGGAGAAATCCCTGTTTTTCAAACAACTGGTTATAGTAAAGGGCAATTGTATTTAAATGGGATAAATAAAGGAGATAAAGTTGTAATTGTAGATGATGTTATCTCTACGGGAGGAACGATGATTGCTATAATTGAGGCATTAAAAAAAGCAGGGGCTGAGATAAAGGATATAATATGTGTTATAGAAAGAGGAAATGGTAAAAAAGAAGTTGAAGAAAAAACTGGCTATAAAATTAAGACATTGGTTAAAATTGATGTTGTAGATGGAAAAGTTATAATTTTAGATAAATAAATATATGAAAATAATTAAAAATAATCAATTGCATGGTGAAACTGAATGGACATAAGAAATATAAATCCTACAAAAATTGTATGCGTTGGTTTGAACTATATAGATCATGCTAAGGAGTTAAATATGGAAATTCCCGAATATCCAATAATATTTTTAAAACCCACATCATCTATAATTTACAACGAAGATTATATTATAAGGCCAAAAATTTCAAAAAGAGTTGATTATGAAGTTGAATTAGCAATTGTTATAGGAAAAAAATGTAAAAATGTTAAAAAATCAGAGACTGAGGATTACATAATGGGATACACTATTTTAAATGATGTAACTGCGAGAGATTTACAGCAGAAAGATGGGCAATGGACGAGGGCTAAATCATTCGACACATTTTGTCCAATAGGTCCAAGAATAGTTAAAGACATAGACCCAATGAACTTAGATATTGAGTGTAGAGTCAATGGAGAGATAAAACAAAAATCCAACACTAAAAACATGATTTTTGATGTTTATGAATTGGTAGAATTTATCTCTTCAATAATGACTCTGTATCCTGGAGATATTATTTCAACTGGTACTCCTCCCGGAGTTGGAGAGTTAAAGGCGGGAGATGTTGTAGAATGTGAAATTGAAAATATAGGAATTTTAAGAAATTATGTTAAAGACGAAGAATAGTTGTGTGCAAAATAAAATAAAGTTTTACAAAAAATTCATTTTCATTAAGGTGTAATTATGAAATTCTTCAATAGAGAAACAGAGATTAATGAAATATTATCAATCATAGAAGGGGAGCCAAATTTTATTTATTTTATTTTTGGACCTATAAACAGTGGTAAAACAGCGTTAATTAATGAAATAATTAACAATAAGTTGGATGATAGTTATAAGGTTTTTTATATAAATT
>JALVUY010000167.1 GCA_027023665.1 Methanocaldococcaceae archaeon | reverse complement strand
ATATAATGTATATTTACTTCTTTACAGACTTTAGAACCCTATAACCTCCTTTAATTGTAACAGTTTTAACATTTTCAAAAACTTCTTCCATAAATTTTGCTAATGATTTAGCTCCTTGTTTTGTCTGTATAACTACCCAAATTTCTCCTCTATCCTTTAACATTTCCTTACCTTCTTTAATAATTCTGTGAAGGACTTCTTTTCCAGCCCTTATTGGAGGGTTAGTTATAATCTTATCAAACTTACAGTTTTTAATATTTTCATATAAGTCACTGTAAATAACTTTTATGTCATAGCTATCTAAGTTATTCAATTTTATATTTTCTTTAGCTAATTTTAAAGCCCTTCTATTTATATCCACCATCGTAACTGACTTTACTTCATCAGCCAAAGATATTCCAATAACGCCATAACCACAACCCAAATCTAAGATATCATCATCTTTATTAACTTCCACATTTTCAATCAAAATTTTAGTTCCTTTATCTACCTTACCATGAGAAAAAACGCCAGAGTCAGTTTTAAATTTCAATTTTTTGCCTCTTAATATATCTTCAATAATTTTAATGTCTGATTTTGTAGTAGGGCGTTCAGAGAAATAGTGCATTGTATCACCAAAATGTTTATAACTTTGTTTAAATTAAAATATTAATCTCCAACTATAAATAAAATTTAATTCATAAAATATAAATTAATTTAATATAGATAGTTAATGTTTAAGCACATTTACAATGTAATTTTATCCTTAAAGGTGATATAATGCATCTTTTGGATTTAGACTGTTTAAGCAGAGAGGATGTATTAAAAATTATTGACTATGGGATATATTTTAAAAAAAATAGAAGAAAACACGAAAAAGTTTTAGATGGTAAGAGTGTAGCAATATTATTTGAAAAGCCATCGACGAGGACAAGAATGAGTTTTGATATTGCTGTTTATGAATTAGGAGGACATCCTTTAATAATGAATCAAAATGAGATACACTTGGGTAAAAAGGAGTCAATAAAAGATACTGCAAGAGTTATGAGTAGATATGTAGATGCCATTGTAGCAAGAGTTTATAGGCATAGAGATTTAGAGGAGATGGCTAAGTATTCATCAGTTCCAGTTATAAATGCACTAAGTGATTTGGCTCATCCCTGTCAGATATTGGCTGATTTAATGACAATAAAAGAATATAAGGGACAATTAAATGGATTAAAAATTGCTTATTTGGGAGATGGCAACAATGTATGTAATTCTTTAATTTTAGGTTCTGCCTTAGTAGGAATGGATATGGTTGTGGCAACACCAAAAGGTTATGAGCCAAATGCCAAGGTAGTGTTAAAGGCAAAAGAAATTATTGAAGAGTATGGAGAAGGTTCATTAACTTTAACTAATGATCCAATAGATGCTGCAAAAGATGCTGATGTGTTATATACTGATGTTTGGGTAAGTATGGGGGATGAGAAAAATAAAGAGGAAGTTTTAAAAGTATTTCCTCCATTCCAAATAAATAATAAATTATTAGAGTATGCCAAAGATGATGTAATTGTTATGCACTGTCTTCCAGCAAATAGAGGTTATGAAATAACTGACGATGTAATTGATGGAGAGCATTCAGTTGTCTATGATGAGGCAGAAAATAGATTACATGTTCAAAAAGGAGTATTTAAATTTATATTTAAAGCATAGAGGGAAACCCTCTATTGCTATACTCCCGATGCATTGCTTCCTAAGGGAAGCAATGCCTCTTTTTATTAAACCAATACAAGCATATGGGGGAGTATCCCAATAGAGGGGGTGAAACCCCCTCTATGGATGAATTACCTCGCTTCGCTCGATAATGCCTCTTTT
>JALVUY010000166.1:7407-8426 GCA_027023665.1 Methanocaldococcaceae archaeon | reverse complement strand
ATATAATACATAGCGAAGAAATTTACAAATTAGATATATTCTAAGGGGCATATAGGTAAAAATATATATTCATAAAAAGATATCTGATCCCCACAAAGATGGATTATATATTGGAAAAATCAAAGAAAAACTGTGTTTTCCATCGTTAATGATTTTAATTACGTCAATATTTGAGGAAGATAAATTAAAAAAATTATCTAAGGGTCTAAAAAATATATATCATTAAACGGTTTTATAAGTTGCTACAAAAAATTGAAAAATGTATAGAAAAGAGTGGTGTAGACGATGCATTATATATTAAAAATATACTTATAATGTAAATATAGGTTATACTTTGATGTTGAGGATAAATATTTGGAATTTTATTTTCTGATTGGGATTCAAATCATGAACAAGAAGTTTTAGATGCTTTAGGAAAAGAATTAAGTATTCCTATAGTTGGAGATACTGTGAGTAATCACAGTTCATTTGTCTTTAGAGTAATTGGTGGAAAAATAAAATTTAACATAATTTATGGACATGGATACGAACCAATGGAAATATATACAAGAGCTACTAAAGTAGAGGAAGAGTAGTTTATGAGTTAGATGGTAAACTCGTTTATCAAACAACTTAGAAATGATATATAGGAAATGACAAAAAAGATAGATTAAAATCAATAAATTTTTATTTGACACATCCATAGGATTTATAGATATTTAATGGTAATGTTATAACAGTATTATCTAAATAAGATGAAATTAATTAAAAAAATTATAAAAATCATCTTTAATATTTATAAATGAATGTTATGGTCCTGAAGTACTTAAAAATCCTAATATAAAATATATTGACATTATTATGTGGAAAGTATTATATAGATAATATAGAATAATATCCTTTAAAAAATTGATAAGGGAACAGATAAAGAGTATTAAAAATTAGAGAGGGAAAAATTACTAAAAATTTTATAAGTAAAATGAGTGATTTGGATGACTTCAGCCATGAAAATTATTGAAATGTTGAAGATTATTGACAAT
>JALVUY010000166.1:0-7397 GCA_027023665.1 Methanocaldococcaceae archaeon | reverse complement strand
ATAAAGAATTATTAAAAGAAGTTCTAAAATTAACAGAGGGAACAAGACTTCATGAACTTATCTTAGAAGCATATCCTCCGTTAGAAGAATTAAAGGAAGAATTAGAAAAAGAGGAAACTGTTCCAATAGTAGATATTGAAGAGGAAAAGGAAAAACCAGAAGAATTTTGTCGATTTGATGGTCATATTTCTATTATTGCATATATAAGGGAATATATGAGAAAATACTATTTTGGATCTAATGTAAAAAAAATTTTCTATGAAGTGGGTAAAGATTATGCACTAAAAATGGGTATAGTAGATTATGATGAGATGACTAGTTTTATGAAAGATGAATTTGGGGAAACACATATCGAAAAATCTGAACCTCTAACTTTTGTTGTTAAACACAATAGAGAGGCTATGAATTGTAGAGCATCAGAACCTGTTTGCTACATAACAGCTGGTTTTATAGCAGGATGTTTAGAAAATATAACTGAAAAAAGATATATAATTGATGTTATAGAAGAAAAATGTTTCGCAAAAGGGGATCCCTATTGTGTATTTATTGTAAAAAAATCAATAAGATTATAAATATAATATAGAAATTAATATTCCTCTTTCCAAATAATTGCAAAGTCTTTTAATGCTTTTTTTACCCGGTCTATATTACCTTCAATAATTATTTTATTTTCCTCGTCACTATATTCGAATATAACTCCATACCATTCACTTAAGTCACTTAGTCTTTCTATTTGAATTTCTCGCTGTAATCTTACTCTTATTGATTCTACTTTTCCTTTTTTTCTAACTTCTTTAGTATATATATTTCTATTTAATGGAAATTTAACGTCTAATTCTCCTCTAATTACTTTTGCCATTTTATCTAAATATTCCTCTAATAATTTGGAATCACATAAACTAAATAGTTGAGATTGAATAAAATTTAATTCTCTTTCAATGTTTGGAAGTATAGTTATTGATACATGAGGGTCTAAAATATAATAAGAGATAAGTGAGTAGGTTAATCTAAGTTTTTCAAAAACAATTTCAGGAACTTTAATTCCTCTTTTAACTAATTCAGCTGATAGCTCAGATAATATTACCCACTGTTTATCTAAGTTTCTAACATCCTTCATTTCTGTAACCTCTCAATGTATCTTTTTAAAATTTTCTCACTGTCATAGTTTAGTCTTACATTCATTTTCATAAATTCTTCTTTTAGTTTTTCAATATCAGTATTTTCATCAATAAAAAATACCTGATAACTTGTAGTAGAGGTTATATTAAAAATTGCAACTATATCGTCCTCATTTAATTCTCTATTCTCAATTGCTGCCCTAACTCTAACAAAATTCTCCATTTCACTGTTTAACGCTTCTTTAACAGTTAATATAGAAATTAATGTAGCAGTAAAATCTGCTTTACAATTATTCATAAATCTCCCCCAAAATTATTATTAAATTAAAGTTCTTCTTCAAATTTAATTTCCTCTTCTGGTAATATGTAGAATACATAATTTTCTCTTTTGGCAGGGACTTCTTTTAAGAATACTACAATCCCATTAACTGGCGTATTTACAAACCTTATATCTCCCTTTCTACTCTGCAAAGCTGCTAATCTATGACCTTCTAATATTCTACAACCAAAATCTACGATTGGATAAACCTTATAACCCTCAGCAGGAATTTCCAATAACCTTGTTCCTTTCTTTATATAGGTTAATTGCTTAACGCCTCCAACCTCATATTCAATAAGCATATCTTTTGTAACTTCACCCATAAGTACATAGTTGTCAAAGTCATCATATATAACTTGATATAATACTTTCCCATCTCCACTATATTCCTCATCTTTATCTAAAAACTTAATAACTTTTCCATTATTCTCTATAACAACTTTTCTTCCCTCATGTTTCTCAGCATTTTCAACATATAATTTAGGAATTCTCATTATATCACCATTAATAAAATTAATAAATCCTATTCATTATAAAGTCAGCTAAATCTTCTAAAACTTTTCTTCTGTCTTTATCAAATATCTTTAAATAGTTCTTTGCTTCTTCAGTTTTTTGTTTCATAAGCTCTTTTGCATATTCTATTGAAGGCCTCAATATCTCAATAGCTTCTTTAATCTCTTCATCTCCGATATCTTTATTTCCTAAAATTTCTAATAATCTTTTCTTTTTCTTTTCGTCTAATGTTTTTAAAGCATGAATTACAATTATAGTTTTCTTACCTTCTCTTATATCACTTCCAACTGGCTTACCAATCTTCTTCTTATCTCCAATTAAATCTAATATATCATCTTGTATTTGGAAAGTTAATCCAATTCTTTTTGCATATTCCTTTAATGCCTTCCTTTCTTCCTCATTACAATCTCCCATAACTGCCCCAATTTCTACAGCAGCCTCTAACAATGCTCCTGTTTTTTTTCTAATCATCTCTAAATATTCTTCCATACTTGGGAAATAGTTTTCAAATTCCATATCCATAGCCTGCCCTTCACAAACATCTACACATGCCTTTGATAGAATTTTTAAAACTTCATAAGCTTTTTTCTCATTGTCTATCCTTGAAATAGCCTCAAAGGCTTTAGCATATAATAAATCTCCAGCCAATATTGCTATAGGTACTCCATAAACCTTATGAACTGTTGGCTTTCCTCTTCTCTCATCATCATTATCCATTATGTCGTCGTGTATTAAAGTGTAATTGTGAATTAATTCTACAGCTGCAGCAGCGGGAAGAACTTTTTCAATATCATCCTTTTTTAGCATGTATGTTACAACAGTTAAATATGGTCTAATCCTTTTACCTCCAGCAAATAATAGATGCTTTGACGCATTATATAATTTGTCATCTTTATTTACATAGGTCTTTAGTTCTTCGTCTATTTTTTGTAGTATATATTTATCAAACTGCATAATTTCACCTCAAATTATTAAATTATCCTTTCAAAGCTTAAACACTGTCCATTTCTTAATAAATGAACATCTTCTCCTAATCTGTATCCTTCTTCTTCAGCCAATTTTGTATATTCAGCCGTTAAATTGAAGTCTCCATGGGATGGAATAATATGCTCTGGATTTAACCATCTTAACATATCCCTATGATCTTCCTTTGAAGCGTGTCCTGAAACATGAGCCCCTTTAAATATTCTAACTCCCAATAATTTTAACCTTGACTCTAACATGTATCTCTGAGCTGCGTTCATTGGATTTGGGATAGGATCGGCTGAAAATACAACACAATCGTATTTTTCAAATTTGTAAGGGGTCTTATTAGTCGCCATTCTTGACAATACAGCCCCTTCTTCTCCCTGATGTCCAGTTGCAATTATTAAATATTTTTCTTTTCCTTCTTTGACTATGGTTTTTAAAGCCATTTCTATTGAGCTTGGATCTCCATAAATTCTTAAATCTTCTGGGAATTGAACTAAGCCAATATCTTGAGCTATCCCACAGTATCTCATCATACTCCTTCCTAACAAAATAGGAGTTCTACCCATTTTTTCAGCTATATCTGTAATGGACTTAATTCTTGCAATATGAGAAGAGAAAGTTGTAACAATTACTCCATTTTTATCATTATCTGCCGCTAATAAATCATTCTTTAATAATCCAGATGCAATAATTTCTGGAGGAGTTTTTCCTTCGTGATTTATTCTTGTAGTTTCAGATATGAAACATAGAACTCCATTCTTACCCACTCTTTTTATTGCCCTATAGTCTGGCCTTTCACCAACTACTGGAAAGTTGTCAAATTTAAAATCGTTACCGTAAACTATAGCTCCATAAGGAGTATGTAAGACAGGCAAAACAGAATCTGGAATACTGTGAGTTATTCTAATAAATTCTAAGGTTAAATTTGGTGTTAAGTCAATAGACTCTCCAGCGTTTAAAACAATTAGTGGATTTTTGACATTAAACTTTTTTTCACTTAAAATTTCTCTTTTAACTAATTCAATTGTGTATGGAGTTCCAATTATTGGAGCATTGTATCTGTGAGCTAACTTAGGAACTGCCCCAATGTGATCTAAATGACCATGAGATAGAACAATTGCCTTAACCTCGCCCTCTATATTTTTCATTACAGTATCGTTTGGGATAATTCCTTTTTCAATTAATTCTAAACTGTGTAGTTTTGATATGTCTGTATCTTCGTGAATTAAAACTCTATCTAACCTAACACCCATATCAAATATTATAATTTCTCCATCTACATTAACAGCTGTCATATTTCTGCCTACTTCTTCATATCCTCCTATCGCAATAATTTCTAATTTCACATTTATCATCTCCTAAGTTTTTATTTTGTTTTAGATTTAATTAAAGTTTATTTTATGCAAATATGTTATTATTTGAATTTAAAATTTAATTTACTCAAATAAAAAATAACAATACAATGATGACAATAAATTGATAAATAATACTGTACTAATAATTAAACAATAGATAACAATATAAATTTACAATCTTTGTGAAATCCACTCTTTTAAAGAACCTTTAACTATGTAAGGTGTTTTTTTAAGTTCCTCAATATTTTCTGCTCCTACTAAAAACATTGCAATTTTTAACTCTTTAATGTATTTTTCTAAAACCTTAACAACCTCTTCCCAACCTTTTAATGATGCCTTTAATATAGGCAATGCCACTCCACAACAATCACAACCAATCGCTATACATTTAGCTATATCTAATCCACTCCTTATACCTCCAGAACCTATAATTATACCATTATAGACACTTTTTACTTCAAATATTGATGCTGCAGTGGGAATTCCCCAATTTACAAATTTTTTTAATAAATCTTTTGTTTCATCATCCTTTATCCTTAAAATTTCAACTTTTGCCCACGAAGTGCCTCCGCTTCCTTGGATGTCAATAGCATCAAAGCCAATATTTTTTAAAATTATAGCATCTTCCTTTGAAAAACCTTCTCCAACTTGTTTAGCAATGAATGGAATATCTTTATATTTCTTTTTATAATTTGAAATAATCTCTTTAAGTTTATCTATATTTTTAAAATTTAAATCACCTTCTGGTTGTATAATTTCTTGTAATGGATTAAAATGTATAGCCATTGCATCTGCGTCTATCATCTCTACAGCTTTATCAATAACTTCTTCATCCCAGTTATCAACTATAAAATTAACAGCCCCTAAGTTACCTATAACTAAATTGTCAGTATAACTTCTAACTATGTTGTAAGTATCTATTAAATCTTCATTAACAATAGCCGCCCTTTGAGAGCCAACACCCATTCCTAAACTTAACTCATCAACTGCCTTGGCAATATTTTTATTTATTTCTTTTGCTATTGTATGCCCCCCAGTCATTCCAGAAACAATAATAGGGGCTGAAAGTTTTTTACCAAATAATTTTATTTCTGTTTCAATGTCATTGAAATTAATTCCAGAGGTTCCTCTATGTATTAATTCAACATCTTCTAACAAAGTTGTTTTATCATATTCAACATTACAATATTTACATAACAATATATGTTCCAATTTTCTAACTTCTATCTCATTACTACTATTACCCATACTTTCACCAAATATATATAAATATTTGCTTTATCCCAAACTCTCTTAAAATTTTAAGAATATTTAAAAATATTAAATTTGAGGTTTCAACCTATCTTAATCCTTCAATCTATTTATATTATATTTTCTTTATTTTTTATTTTCTTCAGAGTTTTCTTTACTTTCTTCCTTATCACTCTCACTTTCAATAATAATTCCTAATGATTTTAAAATATTCTTTAAAAATTCAATACATTTTAATTTTCCTTCTTTACTTCTAACTTCATAAACTTTCAATGGATTAATTGCTTTATATATTTCATTCTCAGAAATTCCCAGATCTCTACTTCTTGCCTGACAGACTCTTATAGCTACATCGTTGATTTTTGAATCAACTTCATCAGCATAATGGACTATATATGCCTCTATGGAACTTGGTCTCGTTGGAGAATGCTCCCCGTGATGTGAAGCAACTATCTTTATAACTTCTAATGGAAAATCTCTTTTATAAAGTTCAGCAACTGCTAAAGTTAAGTGATCTAAATTAAACATATCGTAGTGGTCATAAGTTCCATCTTCATTTTTAATGTAGTTGTATGGCTTCATTATATCATGTAATAATGCTCCAGCAATTATATAATCTCTATTGACATTAACTCCATATACCTCTTCCAAAACTTCTGCTATCTTTAAAGCCATCTTTGTTACTGAAATTGTATGTTCAATTAATCCACCCTCATATCTATGGTGCCAGTTAATACTTGCTGGTGACTCTTCAACACTAATTCCTGTATCTACAATCTCTGGATGCGTTGCCTTAGGATTTTTTAAAAATTCTATAACTTTTTTTCTTAAATTTTCATCTTTTATCTGTTCAGCGAGTTTAATTAATCTTTCCATTATAATCTCCTCCTAAATTTTTAATAATTAATAAAAATTAAATAACTGGTAAATGTTAAAGTCACATATTTTTAGTAAAAATATAAAACATTTTTTCTATAACATTAATTATAATCACTGTATCTATTGAGGTGAAGAGATGATAGAATTAGCTAAAAATCATTTAAAAAAGGTTTTAGAAACCTGTGGAGCCAATAGAAATTGTGAGTACTATCCATGCCATTTTGATGGGCAAGTTTGTTTATGGTGCTACTGTCCATTTTATCCTTGTGAAGATTATGAACTTGGAGAATACATTGAAAGAAAAGACGGATCTAAAATTTGGAGTTGTAGTAAATGTTTTTGGGTTCATAGAGTAGATGTAGCTGTTGAAATATTAAAAGAAATTCTTAATCTAACAAAAGATAAAGGGATAGATGAAGCTTTAGAATTATTAAATGATCATAAATTAATGTTAAAAATAAAAGATAAAGTTAAAGAAAAATATCCTGTAAATAGGTGAAAGCGTGGATATTTTAAGCATTACATATATTATAAACTTTTTATTACTCATTTTGGCATCTATTACTGATATAAAAGAAAGAATAATTCCACATAAATATACGATTGCTATGTTTTTAATTAATATAGTTGTTGGTTATTACTATTTTGGATTTGATGCTATAATAGCACTATTTTCAACATTTATATTATGTTTAATATTAGGTATAGGGATGGGTGGAGGAGATATTAAAATATTTACAGCCTTAACCCCTATTTTTGCATATTCAAATTCTTTTATATTTTATATTCCTAAATATATCCTTTATATGATTGGAATTAGTATGTTCATAGCTGCAATTTTTCCAATGTTTAAAATTTTAGTGAGGTATTGGAAAGATATAATTCCATCAGCGTGTTATTTAGCAATGATTTTAGGAATTATACAATATATTGCTAATTTATATAAGATTTCATATGTCTCTGTGATAATATGGGCTTATATTATTGTAT
>JALVUY010000165.1 GCA_027023665.1 Methanocaldococcaceae archaeon | reverse complement strand
ATAATGAACATAGTTCTACTGTCATTTATAGTGGGAGCAATAAGATTATAAATGATTATTGATTAAGATTAGTAAATTAGTAAGATTAAGAAGTCTGGTGAAAAAATGTTTCCAGGAAGAGTAAATCCGAGAATGTTAAAAAAAATGCAAAAAATGATGAAAGATTTTGGAATGGAGACAGAAGATTTAAACCCAAAAAAAGTTATATTTGTATTTGATGATGAAGAGTGGGTTTTTGATGAACCAAAAGTTCAGGTTATGGATATTTTAGGGGTTAAAACATACTCAATTACTGGAAAGCCAAAAAAAGTTAAGAAAGAGAATATAAAAGAAAATATAGAGGAGGAAGAAGTAAAGATAGAAATTACTGAGGAGGATATAGAATTAGTTGCCAATCAATGCAATGTTTCAAAAGAATTGGCTAAAAAGGCATTGGAAGAATGTAATGGAGACATTGCTGAGGCAATATTAAAGTTAGAGGAAGAGAAGGAAAAGCAAAGTAATTAAAATTAAATATATAAAATTAAATAACTAGAAAATTAATAATTTGTGGCCAAAATAAAATACTAAAAAATTAAATTGAGGGATATTATGGTAAAATTAAGTGAAGATATGGTAAAATCCTTAGAGAATGAAGTAGTATTTTTAGCTACAAGTTCAAAGGATGGAATTCCTAATGTTTCAGCAATGAGGGCTGTAAAGGTTTTAGATGCTGAAAAGGGAATTGTATTAATTGCAGACAACTATATGAACAAAACTCTAAAAAATATCTTAGAAAATCCTAATGTTGCCTTAACAACTGCAAACTGTAGAGATGTTCCATATCAATATAAAGGAAAGGCTGAGTATTACACTAAGGGAGAATATTTAAAAATCGCTGAAGAAGTAGATAAAGCATTAAAACCTGAATTAAAACCAAAAGGAGCAGTAGTTATAAAAATAACTGAAATATATAATTTAAAATCTGGACCAGAGGCTGGTAAGTTAATAGCAAAGGATGAGTAAAATTCAATTTTTTATTTTAATTTTTTAATTTTTAAGATTTTTATTTTTAGAGTTATTTTTATTTTTAATTACTTTTTATATTGTAACTCAATCTATAACATAAGGTTTAAATAAATGGACTATAGATAATCATTTAACCATTAAATTATCCACAGATTTATTTTTACACAATTGAGAAAAATTGGTGAGAATATGGCAGAATGCGATGGAAAATGTGATTCATGCCAGTTAAAAGACTCCTGCTCAGATACAAAAAAACTCCTTGCTCAACAAGATGCAAAAATTAGAGAAAATATGAAAAAAATAAAGCATAAAATAGTTATTTTAAGTGGTAAGGGGGGTGTTGGAAAATCTACTGTAACCGTTAATTTGGCAGCGGCATTAAACTTAATGGGCAAAAAGGTTGGAGTCTTAGATGCTGATATTCATGGACCAAATATCCCAAAGATGCTTGGAGTTGAAAATGTTCAGCCAATGGCTGGTCCAGCAGGAATACTTCCAATAACTACAAAAGATGGAATAAAGACAATGTCAATTGGTTATCTACTCCCAGATGATAAAACTCCAGTTATTTGGAGAGGTCCAAGAGTTAGTGGGGCTATTAGACAGTTTTTAGCAGATGTAGTTTGGGGAGAACTTGATTATTTATTAATTGATACCCCTCCAGGGACTGGAGATGAGCAATTAACAATTATGCAATCAATTCCAGATATTGATGGAGCAGTAATAGTTACAACCCCAGAAGAAGTAGCTGTATTAGATGTTAAAAAATCAATAGCTATGGCTAAGATGTTAAATATACCAATTATTGGGGTTATAGAGAATATGAGTGGATTCGTCTGTCCTTACTGTAATAAAGTTGTTGATATATTTGGTAAGGGTGGAGGAGAAAAAGCAGCTAAAGAGTTTGGAGTTGAATTTTTAGGTAGAATTCCTTTAGATATAAAGGCAAGAGAGGCGAGTGATAAAGGAATTCCTATGGTTCTACTTGATTGTAAGGCTAGTGAGGAGTTTAAAAAAATAGTTGAAAGAATTGTTGAGAAGGTTGAAGGTAAAAAAGAATAAACTTCAATATATTATTTATTCAATATATTTTAAACATTCTGGAAAGTATTTTTCAATTTCAGTTTTATCTCTATCTATGTAGATGTGGGCATTAACTATAAAATGGGTATATTTTTTTAATTCTGAATTTGTTTTTTCAGCAACAAGTTCCCCTAATTTTATTAATCCTAAAGCATTTGAGTGAAAAGCTAATAATATATCATTACTTCTAAAAACCACAGTCATATATAGATTATTTTCTCTTTTAGTGAAAGTTATGTGATTTAGACAAGGAACATCTTTAACTTTTTGGTCAATAAATGGATTCCACAATGATATAACACATCTTCTTGATGTTGGATTACTATTAAGTTTTTTTATAACATAGTCAATTTGGTCATTTTTTAATTTTTTATCGTAACTTGGATATTCTCTAATCCTCTCGTAATAGTTATAAGCGAATTCTCCTTCACTTTCAGAACCGTATAATAACTGTTTAGTATAACTTTCGATTGCCTTTTTTCCAAATGGATATTTACTACTTATTGTTTTTAATTTTGGATTGGTTATTTCAACTAAAACATTTAATATCTCCTTGCATCTCTGCCCATCCTCTGTTATTACTTCTTTCCCATTTTTTAATATTTCTTTAACTAAACATTCGTATGCTGAGGCAACTGAAGGTTTTTTAATATGCATACTACACCCTCTTTAAATTTTTAAACTATATTAATCAAAATTAATCAAAAATAGAATTAAAAACATAATGTTTAAAATTTTTAAAATTTAAATAAAATTGGCTAAAATAGTTTATTTAGGTTGGGTCTATTTTAAGTTTGCTACCTTTGTTCCTTAAATATCCTCCATATCAGTTATTATATAATTTCCTTCTTTTCCTTCAAAACCTCTTACTAAGAAGGTTTTACCGTGTAATCTAAGGCTGATTTCTCTAATTGTATCATCAATACCATACTCTTCAAGCATATCTAAGATACCTGGCATAAAGTTCTCTAATGTTGCAGGAGGAATGTAGCATCTTTTTGATGATGTTCCAAAGTGTATCCTTCCAAATACTTTAATTTTTACATCTACATCTTCTGGATCAATTTCTCCACAATTTTTACAGATATAAACCATTCCTCTTGGCTTAATCTTAGCCTCTACTATCCCCCTACATATTTTACAGTAATAATTTACAAATATAGTAGATGGAAGAACTTCCAATATAGCAGGGACTTTTACATCTAAAACTTCCCCTCTGTTATATAATTCCTCTTTAGGTATTTCTGGAATTTCTCTTGGATATTTAACTCCCTTAATAACCTTTTCAACAATTCTAACACTCTTTTCTTCAGTAATCCTTCCAAATATTTCATAACATTTTCCTTTTTCTAAGGGAATCGTTGTTATAAAATTTGCTACTCCATCTTTATCTACCATAATTCCTATATAAAATACAGAACCTTCCTCACTTTCCTTCTTTCTTATATCTACAATTTTAACTTTTGTTAAAATCTGTGAATTTGGTAATAGTGAAGATATTTTTCCCAATACCATAGTACATCACCAATAATATTTTTTATAAAGTTTATTTATAAATTTAAATATTTCTATATAAATATCATTAACAGCTTGTTTCTATTTCTTCTTCCTCAGATTCATCAATGTCTTCATCTTCTTTTGATTCTATCCTTGGCATAATAACTTCATCTATAAACTTTTTATGAACGAAATATTCTTTTGGTTGGACAATTACTGGCATATCATTTAATGTTAAAGAAATTGCTTTTCTAATTTCCCCCTCTTCAGTTCTAAACTCCATATATCCAAATCTTACAAAACCTCTTATAAACATTCCTGTAAAGATCTCTGGATTAGCTTTTATACCAAATAATCTCAATCTTCCCCAACCATAACCATCAAATACTCTAAATATAGTATAATCTTTTCCAGTAGATGTTTTTCTATGCTGAACTCCTACGACAATGCCTACAATAATACCTCTTTGAATAGGAGCTCCATTAATGTCTAAATATGTAATTCTTTCATCTTCCTCTTCAATTCTTTTTAAATATTCAGCCTTACATAACGACAATGGAATAGGAACAGCAGTTCTCATTTCTTGTCCTCTAACCACTTTCAAATCATCTAAATTTCCAACAAATTTTACATCTTTTTTTGGATATGGTTCATATCTACCTAAAATTCTTTCATAATCGTCTGCTGTAATTTGTAAATAGGTTTCTTCCAACTCTTCAACACCTTCATCAGTATATACTGTTGAGTATCTTACAATCTCCACTTTATCATCATCAATTTTTATTCCATATTTTACCATAATCACCACCTAACAATAATTATTCAAGTCAAGTAATAATCACACATGTAATTATTTTATTCATATATATTTATTAATTTAGGTTAAATATATACTTTGTGGTTTGTAAAAATATTATCTATTAAGTTTTGATCCTAAAAACTTCTTTATTACAATTATTTTTTGTAGAGAAAATTAAACATCATCCTCCAGCATTCCCTCCAATTCAAGATATTTCTTAATTATTTTATCAATCACTTCCTCATCTGTTTTCCAATAACCTCTTCTCTCAGCCTCTATAAGTCTTTCGAGGATTTCTTTGGTAGCATAGATGTTATTTTCCCTCAACCTCTCAAAAATTTCTTCATCAAATACAAATTTTTCAGCAACCCTATCCCAAACCCAATTTTCAACAACATTAGTTGTTGCAGCTAATCCAAGTAGGTTCTCAATTCTTTCAGCAATTTTCTGGGCTCCATAGAATTCATGTTTTAACATCTCATTAATCCATTTTGGATTGAGGGTTCTTGTTATAGTTCCTCTCTCTATTGAATCTTTGATATTCTCAACTTTCACAACCTCCTTTGTAGTATCTGCTATGAGCATTTCTGGTTTCTTCCCTCTCAAAATTTCAACGGATTTTGATAAACCTCCAAAGAACTCGTAATAGTGGTCTAAATCAGTTATATCATAGTCGTGACAATCTCTAACTTGTGAAACAAGTTCAACATTTTTTAAGAGATTTTCAAAAACCCCTCTTGCTTCTTTTGAATAATGTCCCTTTGTGTATGCATAGCACATTGATGAAATATATGCTTCGGCCAAATCTCTCTCATCATTCCAAGCACTATCTTCAACAAGTTGGAGGAGTCTTGTGTTATATTCTGTAGCAGTAGGTCCAAAAATCCTTGCCTTTGCCAAATCTCCATAATCAGCCATCTCTTTTACATGCTTTTTAATAAAATTCATATCTTCTGGTTCATCAAGTTCTGCAACCATTCTAAATGCCTTATCAAGCAGTTCCATAACATTTGGGAACATCTCTCTAAAGAAACCACAAATTGTAACAACAACATCAATCCTTGGTCTTCCAAGTTCTTCAAGTGGAATTACTTCAAGTTCCTTTTCCCAAGGGGTTTTGTGAATAACTCTAACTCCAATGTATTCTAAGATTTGGGCAATTGTCTTCCCATAGGTCTTTGCTGTCTCAAATCCCCAAAGAACCACACCAACAGATTCAGGATATTTGTTGTATCTCTTTAAATATTCTTCAATGGTTTTTTTGGCTATATATTTTCCCCTTTCAACAGCAGATTCTGTTGGGACTTTTAATGGGTCGAAGGCATAAATGTTCCTTCCAGTTGGCAATGCCTCTGGATTCCTTATGACATCCCCTCCAACAGATGGCTCAATATAGAATGAGTTTAAGCCCTCAATTAAATTTTCGATTTCCAAAGAGTTATCTGCATATTTTTTAGCAACATTATAAGCATATTTTAATGTTTTTTCATACTCTGGGAATCTTTCTCCATTTAAGAATCTTTTTACAATTTCTTTTGCCTCTTCATCAATTTCTTTAAGTTCTTTAGGTGTTAATTCCTCATATTTTAATCCTTTCTTTTCAGCAATTAATCTATTTAGTGATTTTATTTCTCCTCTATCATATCTTGCTATAATGGTTATAAATTCCTCTAAATCTTCCAAACTGTATTTTTCCCCAACTATATGCAAACCTTTTGGGATTATTGCCCTCTTATATTCATAAAGTTTTGCCTCTATTTCATCTAAATTATTTCCAAGATTCAACTTCTTTGCAAGCTCTAACGCTTTTTTCTTTGCTATCTCTGCCCTTGGCTTATCTTTTATTAATGCATCCCTATATTCATTTAAAAGCTCTTCAAGTTTTGCATATTCATCATAAAGTTCAGATGTTGTGTATGGTGGGGAGTTGTAACTTATCAATGTCCCATATAACCTTCTCTTTGCTATTGTTGCCTCGGAAGTGTTAATGACATGATAAACATATAGATGTGGCATTGTTCCAATTAAAATGTCTGGGAAGCATTTTGAGCTCAGCCCAACCTCTTTCCCTTTCATAAATTCTGCTAATCCATGGGTTCCAAGGTGAATGATGCAATCTGCTTTAAAAATATGCTCAATCCATTTATAGAATGCAATATATTGGTGATGAGGTGGCTTAGTTGGGTCGTGAATTGCTGAATTTATATCCTTATTATCTAACGGAGGTCTTGAAGGCTGAACGCCAATAAAGATGTTTCCTAAAATAACGCCGGGGATTAAAATGCCCTTGTCATCAACCATTATATTTCCTGGTGGTTCTCCCCAATACTTTATAACATCTCTTTTGCATTCGTCTGGCAATTCATTGAAATATCTTAGATATTCATCAACACTCATCCTTGGGCATTCAATTTCCTCTGGAGGATAAAATTTTGGATTGAAGAGTTTCCTCTCTACAAATATATCCTTTATTTTTTTGGTTTTCTCAACATAATATCCTTCCTCTCTTAGTCTTTCAAGGATTCTTTCAACACTTGCAAAAGTGTCTATATATGCTGCATTACCAAGATTTTCCTCTCCTGGAGGGTAGTTGTAAATAATGATTGCTATTTTTTTATCTGCATTTTGTTTTCTCTTCAAATTTATCCATCTATTTACTCTATCAACAAATTTATCAACCCTATCCATTATTGGAACTACATCACAACCCTCTACCCCACAAATAGGAATCGGCTCAACCCCACCATCCATTTCTGGCATTTCAACGGTAGTTATTGTTTGAAGAATATTTAATCCCCTCTCACTTCTTTCCCAATCCTCTATTTCTTGCATTATCATCATTGCTGGGCAGAATAATTTTGCTTTCATTTCTTTTAAAAGTTCAATTGTTGGTCTTGAGTCTCCTCCTAATGGTCCCCCATTTAACCTAAACCACAATAAACTAATTATGGCATCTAAATCCTTATCTTTAAAATATTCTCTCATTGCCTTTAAATTTACAATCCCATCTGAACAAACAGGGATAACATTGGCATTTAATCTATTAATAATTTCTTTGAGTGTTGGCTCACAAGACTCTAAATGCATCCCACCATAAAAGATTATCCCAACAGTTGGCTTATTTGGGTCAATTTGAGGTTTATAATTATATCCATAATCTGGATGATATAGCCCAATTTCTGGATATTCTATTGGGTCCTTAATCTTAACTTTAATATTGGCCCCTTTTATTTTGCAAATGAATAGAAACATGTTTTTGTAATTCTCATAGCCCCCATTTGCCCAATACCTTACAATTCTAATGTAATTTCTCGCATCTTTAAAGACACCGAAAGGCAAAATTTTCCCTGCAGTTTCTATAATCTTTTGCATTCTGTTTATCCATTTCTTCACACTTTCAGGATTTCCTCCATAGGACATATTGGCTCCTTTCACTTTACTCATTTTAAAACTGCCAAGTTTTGCAATGGAAAATAAAGAAGAACCTCCAACTAATGCAATAACATCCCTATCTTTATAATCAAGTTCAGTAAGTGCTAATGCATCGCCCCTAACATCAATCAAAACAATATCAGCCCAATCGATAAGTTCTTGGAGGTTGTATTTGTTCATCTCATGGGCAAATATTAATTTAACATCTGCATATTCTTTAACATCTTAAATAGCCTTTACAATACTTTTATTTACAACAGTTGAAATGAGAAAGATCTTTATTTTTTTATCTGCCATGCGTATCACTATACTATTTTTTAATTTGGAAATTTAAATATTAAATAATCTTTAAAATATTTTGAATTATTATTAAAAATTTAGATAAATGTAATAATATTTAAAAATTGTGTCATGGTTCTATAATAAGTTAATTGCTAAGTTTATAGTTTCATTAGCTCTATTTTTATTTCGTCTCTAAAATAAACTCCGAACATTCGTGCTATTACAATAAGAAGATAAAAAACAATGAAAGATTTTAAAAACATTAAATAAATAGCAACTTTTAGAAGAAATAATAAATAAATCAGAGACATTCCAATAATTAAAACATACTTAGGAAAAATTAAAACTTTAACTAAGTTTTTAA